>JAHFQC010000091.1 GCA_023259375.1 Alphaproteobacteria bacterium | reverse complement strand
CTGTCGATAATGCCACGGCCGTCGAAGCCGGACTGGCGGCGTTGCATCAGGCCGATGTGGAGGCCGTGTTGGTGACGCGAGCCGAACACGGCATGACGTTGGTGCCGCGAGGTGGCGCTGCCGTTCATATCTCCAGTCGCGCGCGCGAGGTTGCCGACGTCGTCGGTGCAGGCGATACCGTCATCGCGACATTGGCGCTGGCGCTGGGTGCTGGTAGCAATCTGGCAGAGGCCGCTCGTATCGCCAACGCGGCAGCAGGGATTTCCGTCAGCCACCATGGAACCTCGACGGTAAGCCCCGGTGAATTGCTTGACGAACTGGTCGGCATTGGCGTGGCGCATCTGAGGCCGCATGCGTCCAAGATCATGGGCTGGAAGGATATCGCGTTGTGCCGCAAGGCTTGGAAGCGGAGCGGGCAGAAAGTCGTTTTCACCAACGGTTGCTTCGATATTCTGCATCTTGGCCATATCCGACTGCTCGAATTTGCCCGTTCCAACGGCGAAAAGCTGGTTGTGGGGCTGAACAGCGACGCCTCGGTTCGCCGGTTGAAGGGCCCAACGCGTCCGATCAATCTTGAAATGGATCGGGCGGAGGTATTGGCCTCCCTGGAAACCGTGGATGCCGTGGTTCTATTCGAGCAAGACACGCCGCGTGAACTGATCGAGACAATCGATCCGGACGTTTTGGTCAAGGGCGCGGATTACGAGGTTGGTCAAATCGTGGGATCGGATTTCGTCAGCTCGAGAGGTGGCAAGGTTGTGCGTTTTGCGCTGGTTGAGGGAAAGAGTTCCACCAATATCATCAACGCCGTGAAATAGCCGCCGCGACCTCACCGCCTGCCAAGTTCCTGGGAGCAAAGTATGCTGTCTCTACGCCCCAAATGGGGAAAGCGCGCGTTCGTCCGTCGCGTCGCAAAAAATGCGAAGTTGCTGGACGTCGGGTGTGGCAACAACTCGTCGCTGATGATGAAGAGCGTCAGGCCGGACATCTACTATGTCGGGCTCGATATCGGCGATTATCACGAGTCTGAGACCGCAAAATCCTGCGCCGACAAATACATCCTTACGACTCCGGAAGAGTTCGACGCGGCCATCAATGGCTGCGGCGCCGATACGTTTGATGCCGTTGTCAGTTCTCACAATCTCGAACACTGCAACAAGCCGGAGAGTGTTCTGCTGGCGATGTGTCGTGTCCTCCGTCCCGGTGGAATGCTGTTTCTCTCGTTTCCATCGGAGGCGTCGGCCAATTTTCCGTCGCGGCACATGACGCTGAATTACCATGACGATCCGACGCATAACCAGTCTCCGCCGGTTTGGACGGACGTCCTTGCGCGGCTGGATGAGGCAGGCATGGAGATCGTCTACGCCACGCAGCGAGATCACCCGATCGTCCCCTTGCTGATAGGCCTTGTTTGCGAGCCGTATTGTGCCCTGGCTAAGAAGAATGCCCCGCATGGCGGAACATGGGCGTTGTACGGTTTTCAAAGTCTCATCTGGGCGCGAAAACGCCAATCTCAAGCTTAGACCGCACATTTGATGGTGCCGGCATGATGGACGCCGGCCGCATCATCGGGCCCGTTATGTCGGCTCGGCGTTGGGGACGAGGGAATTGGCGCGAAGCGATACGGGTATGCCAGGGATGTTCGTATGAGCAAGAAAGCCGTTTTCCTGGATCGCGACGGCACGGTCATCGTGGATCGCCACTATCTGAGCGACCCCGCGGGGGTGGAGCTTGAGCATCATGCGGCGGCTGGCCTCAGGGCCATGGCCGCTGCAGGGTATGCATTGATCGTGGTGTCGAACCAGTCCGGCATTGCCCGCGGCTGTTTCCGTCATGATGATGCGATCGCTGTCAATGGCCGCACGGACGAGCTGTTGCGTCGCGAGAACGTGACCATTCTGGACTGGTTTTTCTGTCCGCACGGAGAAAACGACGGGTGCTCGTGCCGCAAACCGAGGCCGGGATTGGTCGAGGCCGCGACGCGCAAATACGATCTCGACCTAAGCCAATCCTGGGTCATTGGCGATAAGCGTTCGGATGTCGATCTGGCCGCCGCGATCGGAGCGTTTGGAATGCTGGTGACGACCGGTCACGGGGCGGAATACGGCGAGTGGGCGAAAGCCGCGGGCGTTCCCATCTGTTCCGATTTGCTGGCGGCATCGCAAGTGATGCTCGGCGTTTCGCCCTGAGGCAGAGATGGCGGCAAACCGCGGTCGGTCGCACCGCGATCGCGGCGTTTCCTGCCTTGTCGGCAACATGCGGATATGGCTTGATGCCGGCCTGGACAAGGTGGGCTGGACAGGTGTTCTGTCCATCGCGATCATTCGTTTGGGGTGAAGCACCGCTTTACTGAATCGATCCGGCCGGTGATCGATCTCCGGCCAATGCAAAGGTTATGGTGAAGCATTTGCGTATTCTGTACCTGCAGTGCCTAAACATCGGCGATGCCGTGATAGGAACGGGTCTCGTCGAGGCATTGTCGGGAGACGGTGTCGATATCGAGGTTCTGACCCGTCGGGGCTCTGCTTCGATTTACGCCAACAACCCGTCGGTCGCAAAGGTTCATACGGCGGAATTTCCAATGGGAACGAACTGGAAGTTCACCATCGGGGATGCGGCGCGTCTGTTCATGCATCTGAACGGATTGCGCGGCCGGCGCTATGATGCCGCCGTCGGTGTCACGGGCGACTTGCGCGAAAACGCCATGGGATGGTTTGTGTCCGGCGGCAAAGCATGCGGGCCGCAATTTTCGGCGGACAACCCTTTCCTCCGGGTTGGTCATTCGGGGCTTACAGGCCTGTTGCACCGAAAGGTCGAATGTCCTGCGGATCGCAACAATATATATGACATCGTGCGCGATGTTTCCGTTGCTATGGGCGCACGTAAACCGGCGCGGCAGCGCGTTTATCATTCGTCGAGTCGAGAGCCGATCCTGAATGATCGCACGGGCCGGGCGATTGGGCTGCACCCGCTCTCGGGCGGGGCGTGTCGACGGTGGCCGATCGAGAATTGGCGTCAATTGGCTTCGACGCTGCGGGCGGGTGGCTTTCCCGTGGTGCTGCTCGGGGCGCCCGGCGAGCGCGACTGGTTGAATGAGAACTTCAACGGCCTCATCGGCAATGGTGTTGAAATCGCGACAGGGTCGGTGGAAGAGTTCTTCGTCCAATTGTCCAAGTTGAGATTGCTGATTGGCCTGGACAGCTTCTCCATCCATGCAGCCTATGCGGTCGATACGCCGGCCGTTATGATTTGCGGCCCACAACCGAGTAATTTTTTCGCCCCGCCGGAAACGCAAGTCGTTAAGGCGGTGGACGGCGTAGCCTGTTATCCGTGCTTCAATCGTCCCACCTGTCAGGGATCGCCGGACGAATTCCTCTGCATGCGGCGCATATCTGTGGAGGCCGTGATTGCCGCCATGGAGCGCTTGGATGTCAGGCTTGGCTGATTTGTCGCCCAACACGTACGCTTACGGCGTTTGACAGAAAATCTGCCGTCGTTCGCGTCAAACTGACGGGACTCTTCGCGATGTCCGAACCGATCGAGCGCGAGTGTATTGAATACGATGTCGTGATCGTAGGTGGTGGGCCAGCCGGCCTGTCGGCGGCGATCCGGCTGAAGCAGCTTGCCAGCGTGCACAAGCGCGACATCAGCGTGTGCGTTCTCGAGAAAGGCTCGGAGATCGGCGCGCATATCCTGTCGGGCGCCGTGTTCGATCCGTCCGTCCTGGACGCCTTGATTGCGGACTGGAGGGACAAAGGCGCTCCGCTGGATACTCCCGTTCGCGAAGAGCGGTTCGCCTATCTTACCGCCAGACACGCGATATCGCTGCCGCTCGGTCTTATGCCGCCGCTGATGAATAATCGCGGTATGTTCATTGTGAGCCTTTCCAATCTGTGCCGCTGGTTGAGCCGTGAGGCCGAGGGCCTCGGCGTGGAAATCTTTCCCGGCTTTGCCGCAGTCGAGGTGCTCTACGGCGAGGCAGGCGAGGTGATGGGAGTCGTTACCGGCGCACTTGGGATTGCAAAAGGCGGCACCAGCAAGAGCACGTACACGCCCGGCGTGGAGGTGCGCGGCAAGTACACACTGTTTGCCGAGGGCGCGCGCGGCTCCTTGACTAAGCAGCTGCTTGCCAGGTTCGGCCTCGAAGATGGGCGCGATACGCAAATGTACGGCATAGGCATCAAGGAAGTGTGGGAGATCGCACCGGACCGCCACCGTCCCGGCTCGGTGCTGCACACAATGGGCTGGCCGCTGGACAACAAGACCGGCGGCGGACTGTTCTTGTATCACTACGGCGAGCGCCGCTGCGCCGTGGGCATGGTCGTACACCTCAATTATCGAAATCCGCATTTGTCGCCGTTTGACGAATTCCAGCGCGCCAAACTGCACCCGGCGATCCGGCCGCTTCTTGAAGGCGGCAAACGCATCGAATACGGCGCCCGCGCGGTCAGCGAAGGTGGTTTTCAGTCGGTACCCAGACTGGCGTTTCCCGGTGGGGCGCTGATCGGCTGTGCCGCCGGTTTCATGAATGTGCCGCGGATCAAGGGCATCCACAATGCGATGCAGTCGGGGATGCTGGCCGCCGATGCGTTGGTTGCGGCGCTTGAACAGGGGCATTGCGGCGATACGTTGAGGGCTTACGAGAGGGGTGTCGGCACAAGTCCCATATACGAAGATCTCAAACGCGTTCGTAACGTCAAACCGCTATGGTCGCGGTTTGGGACCATTCTGGGTGTGGCGCTGGGCGGCTTCGACATGTGGACCAACCAGCTTTTCGGACGTTCGGTGTTCGGCACGCTGAGCCATGACAAGTCCGATTGCGCAATGCTCCAGCCGGCTGATGCATCGCATCCGATCGTCTATCCAAAGCCGGACAACGTCATCACCTTCGATCGGAGCGCGAGTGTATTTCTGTCCAATATTGCACATGAGGAAGATCAGCCGGTTCATCTGAAACTAGCCGATCCGGGCATTCCGCTGTCTGTAAACCTTCCCAAATATGGCGAGCCGGCGTTGCGCTATTGTCCCGCAGGCGTCTACGAAATCATCCAGGAGGAGGGGGGCGCACGATTTCAAATTAACGCCCAGAACTGCATTCACTGCAAAACGTGCGATATTAAAGACCCGTCGCGCAATATTACCTGGGTTCCTCCCGAGGGCGGCAGCGGCCCTAACCATGTGGAGATGTAGGCCAACACCGCAGGCTGGGCGCCGCCTGGCGAGCGAGCGGAAACGGCATGCGGATCGTGAGCGCCGTTGTTTCAGCGTCTGTTCCAAGGCGTCGTTTTAGGACCTGTTGGCAAACCTCAACCAGATTTTGATAGGGGCAAGTGCACGAAAGCCTGGAAGCTGTCAGCGGTTTTGTCGGTGCCGTGAAACGCAACCCTAGAGTATCGCATCGCTGTCGTAGCCGGGGGCGGCCAGCAATGCTTCGGGACGATCCTCATCCAGGTCCATCAGTTCTTCACGCCAGGGCGCCCCGGTGCGAGTGATCCAGAAAAACCGTCCAAAACCCGCCAATACTGCGTCGGTCTGCCGGTTCTGACGACCACAAACGGTTCGAAAAACATCCACTTCGCATCGCTTATCGAGCCGCGAATCAAAACCGCCTCCTGCAAGAGGGAGGCTTGAATCACACCCCCGCTTGTGCGTGAATTCCTTTGTCAACACGACCTAGCGACTCTCGGTAGCAATTCCCAGAACTTGCAACGAGGTAGGCGTTCCCATAGAATAAAAGAACGCGGGTTTGTCCATTCAATAGAGATGCAGCGTACTTGGCTGGTGCTTTGCATCGACTTGCGGCTGAAACTCGCGATAGTCGCATAAGTTCTTCGGAGGATGGAGATTATTCGTACGGCGAATTTGAGTTTTTCTGCATCCTGTCTGGAGACACGCCGGCTCATCATCGAAACGGCGTTCAAATGTGGTCAGGCGACGCACATCGGCGGCAGCCTGAGCATGGTCGAATTGTTGACCACGCTGTATTCTGAGGTGCTGGCTCATCGACCGCACGAACCCGAATGGGCTGATCGCGATATCTTCATCCTCAGCAAAGGACACTCGTTCCTGGGCCACCTCGCGGTGTTGCAGCAGCAAGGCTATTTCTCCGCCGAGAAATTGGGGACCTATTTGACCAACGGCAGCGACTTCATCGCTCATCCGGTCAAAAAGCCCGCTCTCGGCGTTGAGAGTTCCAACGGCAGTCTCGGACAAGGCCTCTCCTTCGGCATGGGAATGGCGCTGGGTATGCGCCGGCGCCGGCAGGACCGGCGCGTCTACGTCATGATGGGTGACGGTGAGTGCAACGAAGGCTCGGTCTGGGAGAGCGCTGCGACCGCTTGCGAACTCGCCTTGGGAAACCTGACGGCGATCGTCGATGAGAACGGTCTGCGCAATGATGGGCCCAATACCACTTACGCCGGACGAGTCGTGCTTGCGAACGTGTGGCGCGCCTTCGGCTGGAACGTGGTCGAAGTCGATGGGCATGATCACGAAGCCATTCTGGCTGCGTTCCATGAGGCGCGCGGGAAGACCGAAGTGCCGACCGCGATTGTCGCTCACACGGTCAAGGGCAAGGGCGTGCCCTTCATGGAAAACAACAATGATTGGCATCACAACCGCATCACGGCCAACGTTTTCGAGGAATGCGTGAAGGCTCTGGGCAGTGAGAAAACGATAGCGTCCGGAGAGACGCATGCTTGAGATCTCCGCCCGCAATGCACGCGGCTGGACACGGATCGGCCCGCGCGCCATCTACGGTCAGGCGCTGACGGCCTTGGCGAGTGCCGATCCCAATATTTTCGCGCTCAGCGCGGATCTGGGACGGTCTTCGGGATTGGACCGGTTTTCCAAGGAATATCCGGATCAGTTCCTCAACGTCGGCATCGCCGAACAGAATATGGTCGGATGCGCGGCGGGGCTCGCCCGCATGGGATATCATGTCTTCGCCTCGACCTTCGCTCCTTTCGCTTCGATGCGGGCGAGCGAACAGGTGCGGATGAACATGGGCTACATGCGCGAGCCGGTGAAACTGGTGGCGCTCGGCAGTGGCCTGTCGATGAATTATCTCGGCAACTCGCATTTCGGCCTCGAGGATGTTGCGGTGATGCGGACCGTTCCCGGTCTCACCATCATTGCGCCGGCCGACTGCGCTGAAATTCAGAAGACGCTCGAAGCCTGTGTCGGATATGACAAGCCGGTCTACATCCGGTTGACCGGCGTTCCGAACTCTCCTGTGGTCTATACCGAGGACTACGTCTTCGAGATTGGCAAGGCGGTCCGGTTGACGCCGCTGCGCGAGGTCATGTTGATCTCCAGCGGAACCACCGTCGGCCATTGCCTCGGCGCCGTCGAGTTGCTGGCGCAGGCCGGGATCGAGGCCGGCGTCCTCAACATGCACACGATCAAGCCGCTCGATACCGATGCGCTCGCCGATATCGCGGCCAAGGCCCGCGCGATCTTCGTGATCGAGGAACATACGACGGTCGGCGGCTTGGGCAGCGCCATCCTCGACCATTACAACGATGCCGGCCTGTCTTGCCCGCCGGTATTTCGGCATGGAATCCCTGATCGCTTTGTCGAGACGGGAGATTATACCTTCATGCTGAAGCAAAATCGGCTCGATGCCGAGGGTATCGCCGAAGTCGTAAAAGAACGGCTGGGCCGGATCGGAGCGGACCGGTGAGCAACGACGTCTGGTATGTCTACGGCGCCGGCGGGTTGGGCGTCGAAACGATGGACATATTGCTGAATTCCATCCGCAAGGGTTCGCAAAAGGCATATCGTCCGGCCTTTCTCGTCGACGAACCGAAGCGTGATGAGGTGATCGGCGTGCCCGTAGTCGCCGTCGGCCAGCACGTCGAGGGCGCCAACGTGACGATTGCCGTCGGCGAGCCCTTCGATCGCGCCCGCCTCATGGACAAGGTTGCCTCGCTCGGTTTGCGGCTGGCGACGATCTGTTCGCCCGATGCGTTCGTGTCTTCGCATGCGGAGATCGGCGACGGCACGATTATCGCCCCTCACGTCTCTATCCAGGCGACCGCCCGGATCGGACGCAATGTTGCGATCAACACGGCAACGATCGTCGGCCACGATGTCGTCGTGGAAGACAATTGCGTGTTGTCGTCTATGGTCAATCTTGGCGGCGCGACGCACGTCGAAACGCTCGGCTATATCGGCATGGGCGCGCTCATCAAGGAAAAGCTTCGGATCGGTCGCGCCTCGATCGTGGGCATGGGATCGGTCGTCCATTCCGATCTGCCGGCAGAGATCATTGCTCTGGGCAATCCCGCGCGTGTCGTCCGCAGGAACGAAGACAAAAAGGTTTTTAAATAGGAACGTGAAATGAATAACCGCGAAAAATACGATGGCGCCTTTATCGAGACGTTCGGGATCAGCGCCGCCGATTTGAACGATAGCCTGCAGTATCAGAGCATCAAGGCGTGGGACTCGGTTGGCCATATGGCGCTCGTTGCCGCTCTCGAGGGCGCCTTCGATATCATGCTGGAAATGGACGACATCGTCGATTTCGGCTCTTACACGACTGGCTTGAAGACGCTCGAGAAGTACGGCGTGGTGTTCTGATATGTTCTGGCACGATCGGCCGGGAGACGATGCCGCGACTTTCCTCGTTGCGGGCGGGTTCCGGCACACCTACGGCCAGGTCTTTCGTCTGGGCGACGCGCTCTTTGCCGACTGCCCGCGGTCCGTGGCGATCATACTGTGCGATCGCACCGTCGAAACGGTTGCAGCCTATTTCGGCGCCCTGCGCCGCGGCATCGTCCCATTGCTGCTCGACAGTAACGTCAAAGGACCGGCGCTTTCCAGGACGATTGCAGCCTACGAACCGCGTTATGTGCTGGGCCATGCGGAAGGGGCGCCAGACGGCTATCGTCCGCTGCGGCCCCATGGTGCCAAGGTGCTGTTCGAGCGCATTGCTTCTGCGGATCATCCGCTGCACGACGATCTGGCCCTGTTGATCCCGACTTCGGGTTCCACCGGCGATCCGAAATGCGTGCGCCTGACGGCGGGCAACATCTCATCCTGCACGGACTCGATCGTCCAGTATCTTGGCATGACGGCGGAACGGATCACGGTGAGCCTTCTGCCGTTTCACTACTCGTACGGCCTTTCGGTGCTTCACAACACATGCTGCGTGCGGGCATCGATGCTGCTCACCGAAAAGTCCATTCTCGAACGCAGCCTGTGGCAGAACATCGAGGAAGCGGGCGTTACCGACATCGCGGGCGTTCCCTTCACTTTCGAGACGATGCGCCGGATCAGCCTGAGCGAAAAGACGCTTGCCGCACTGGTGTGCGTCACCCAGGCCGGCGGCGCTCTTGCTCCGCGTTTGACGAAACACTTTTGGCAGTTGTTCGCCGATCACGGCGTGCGCTACTTCACCATGTACGGCCAAACCGAAGCGGCGCCGCGGATTTCTTACGTGCCGCCCGAACGCGCCATGGAGAAACTCGGCAGCGTCGGCATCCCAATTCCCGGAGGCCATGCCGAGATCCTTGATGCGGTGGCGGATACCGGCGAAGGCGAACTGGTCTACGAAGGTCCGAACGTCTCGATGGGGTACGCTGTCGGTTTCGCCGAACTCGCCGAAGGGGACCAGTTCGGAGGGCGACTGCACACCGGTGATCAGGCGCGCATCGACGCCGACGGCTTTATCACGATCGTCGGGCGGAAGAAGCGCTTCATCAAGCTGCACGGGATTTCCGTAAATCTCGATCATACGCAATCCGTGCTGGCGAACGCCGGCGTGAACTGCATGGTGATCGGCCGAGAGAACAGCCTCGTCGTCTGCACGACCGGCAAGGATATCGACGCGGTCCAGACCGTCATGCGGGAAAATTTCGATTTCCATCCCTCTGTGGTGCGCATCGTGACCTGCGATGAGCTGCCGCTTACCGCATCGAACAAGCCGGATTACGTTTCTCTTTCGCAGCGCTTCCTGCAATAGCGTGACGAGGCCGGAGCTGGCCGCGGCCAGACTTGCCGACCGGGCGCGGGATGGTGTATCTGTGGGCCTCCTGGCGCGGCTGGAGCGGCGTCGAGATCCGTCATTCCTGCGATGTGCGTTCCGGCCTGTCTCTTCGAGGAGCCGCGCCATGGCGATACCCGGCTCACGGTAAAGTCGGACGAGCGGGTCGCAAGACAGAGGCAAGGTCGTTACGACATGACCGATACAGCGAGCGACGGGGGCAGCGTGGATCTGCTGTGTGACCTCAATCGGCTGACGGTGCACCACAAAGCCGCCTGCCGCCTCTACGGCTATTACATCGATACGCTGTTCGGCGATCGTGAAGCGACGTCGCTGGCCGAAGTGCCCTATCTCCCGGTGCGCGCCTTCAAGACCTTCGAACTCAAAAGCATCGCCGACGCCGACGTTTTCAAGATCATGACGTCGTCCGGCACCACCGGAGCGGTCTCGCGGATTTATCTCGATAAGGAGACGTCGAAGCTCCAGTCGCAGAAATTGATCGAGGTGTTTTCCAACGCCTTTTCCCGCAGCCGTTTTCCCATGCTGGTGATCGACGGGCAGGGGACCGTGACCGACCGGCGGCAATTCTCGGCCCGAACGGCTGCGATCAACGGCTTCAGCCTGTTTTCGCGAGGGCGGGAGTTCGCGCTCAACGACCTGTTCGCGGTCGATGTCGAACGGGTGCAGGCCTTCGTGGAGGCCAACCGCGGTCAGCGCATCTTCATCTTCGGCTTCACCTTCGTCGTCTGGCAGAATTTCGTCGCCCAGTTGAAGCGGATGAACGTCCGGCTCGATCTTTCCAATTCCTTCCTGCTGCACGGCGGCGGGTGGAAGAAACTCGCCGACCAGAACATCTCGAATGAGCGGTTCAAGGCGGAAGTCCAGGAATGGACGGGCTGCAAAGATGTGCGAAACTATTACGGCATGGTCGAGCAGACCGGCACGATCTTCATGGAATGCGAGCACGGCAACCTCCACGCCGCCGTCGGCTCGGATGTGATCATCCGCGACCCGGCGACGTTCGCAGTGCTGCCCCACGGTGCCGAGGGGCTCATCCAGGTCTTTTCCAACATCCAGAAGAGCTATCCCGGCCATTCGCTTTTAACGGAGGACGTCGGTCATACCCTCGATGGGGAGAGTTGCGCCTGCGGCCGGAAGGGAACGATCGTCAAGATCGCTGGCCGGTTGAAGAAGGCCGAGATCCGGGGATGCAGCGATGCCTATAATTCTTAGCGACGAGCTGGCGGCCGACGCTTGGCTGGATACGTTCGATTTCTCGTCCCGTCGCGCTTTTTTCGACGAAACGACCGTGGCCTTCCTGCAGGAGCTTTCGCAGGCCCTGCTGAAGGACGCCGCGGCGCGGCAATATCCGGATTTGGCGACCTTTGCCTATTTCTGCCGGCGGGCCAATCTGCGCACGCTCGCGCAACGCTACACGGATGCGCAGCAGCGCTCCGGCTGGGGAACAGTAGTTCACATCGCCCCGTCGAACATCCCGATCAATTTCGCGTTTTCACTGGTCATGGGGCTGCTCGCCGGCAATTCCAACATCGTGCGCATGCCGAGCCGGCCCTTCGCGCAGAATGCCCTGTTCGTCGATATCTTCGATCGGATCGCCCGGGCGCCGGAGTTCCGCGCGATCGCCTCCGGCAACGTCCTGATCAACACCGCTCGCGATAGCGACCGGCTCGCCGCGCTGATTGCGCGGGCGGACGGCCTCGTCGTTTGGGGCGGCGACGGCACCGTCGCCGGTTTTCGCGCTCTTCCCAAGAAGCCGCGCTGTGCCGAGGTCTATTTTCCCGACCGTCGGTCTTCGGCGGTCATCGATGCCGCCGCCTATCTCGCGCTGCCGCAGGACGGGCGCAAAAGGGTTGCCCACGATTTCTACAACGACACCTTTCTCGTCGACCAGAATGCCTGTTCGTCGCCGAGCATCGTTTTCTGGCTCGGTGAGGCCGTCGCCGTCTCAGCTGCGAAGGACGGCTTCTGGACAGCACTCGACGAGGAATTGACCCGTCGTGACTATCGGCTGGATCCCACCGCGCGCACCGACAAGCACCTGGACCTGATGGCGATCACACGGACGCTCGGCCGTCCCGCGCGGCTGAAGCCCCATTCCCCCGATATCTGGTGCCTGGAAGAGAGTGCCCTGCCGGGCAATCTCGATCTGCGTTTTGGCCAGTTCGTGGAGATCGATTTGCCATCCCTCGACGGCATCGAAGCCCACCTGCGTTTGCAGGAACAGACCCTGACCTATTTCGGCGTGGACCCGCACGAGCTTCTGCGGTGCGTGAACGACGGAACGGGCAACACGGTCGACCGCATAGTGCCGATCGGGCGGGCTTTGGACATCAATCCGATGTGGGATGGCAAGGATATCCTGGCCATCCTGTCTCGCCGCATCGATCTCGTTGAGCCGCCCCGGCGCGGTGCGGCTTCAATGTAAGCCACGATCGAGGCGGATTACCTGCCCGGTCATCTTGGCGGAAGCGTCCGACACCAGGAACTCCACGAGGTCGGCGACGTTGCTCGCCTCTACGGTGCCGGGCAGCGCCGAGCGCGCGTCCAAGGCGGCTTTGGACGTGTCGTCCATTTCTGCGGCCATGGGGGTCTGCACCACGGACGGGGCAATGGCATTGACCCGGATGCCGAAGGGCCCGAGCTCGGTCGCCATGACTCCCGTTGCATGAATGAGTGCGGCCTTGCTGCCGCCGTAGGCGAGTGTGCCGGCATCGGCGCGCAGACCCGCGGTCGAGGCGATATTGACGATCGAACCGGCCTTGGCCCGCACCATCTTCTTCGCCAGGTATTGCGTGAGCACGATCTGGTTGAAGTAGTTGACGTCGAAGACGCGTTTCATGTCCTCGATGCGGGTCATCGAGAATAGACCGCCGAGCGCGATGCCGGCCACGTTGATCAGAGCGTCTATCCGGGCATGGTCTTTGACGATGCTTTGCGCGCACGCCTTGACGGAGGCCACGTCGGTGAGGTCGAGCGGCACGAAGGTGACGGACGGGTGCGTTGCGATGAGGTCGTCCAGCCCCTCCAGACACAATGGGGCGCAGGCGACGACGGTCCATCCCTGCGCGGCGAAGCGGGCCGCTATCGCCAAGCCTATTCCGCGGCTGCCGCCCGTCACCACCACGGTGCGTCCGGAGTTCTCACTCATCTGCATGTCCCTCGCAGTTGGTCAGCACGGGTTCGAGGAGATCGTAATCGATGTCGGCCATCACGGTGTGATTGGGAAAAAGCGGCGTCGGTTTGCCGGTGAGCGCGACCGAAACTGCGGGATCGGAAAAATAGGCCACGATAGCCTGCTCGATGAAAAGATCGACCAGATCGGCCGCCTGCGCCTTTAGCGACTTGATGACCTCGTTGGGATCGACGTTGCGGTCCTGCGGTTCCATGCTGCTGAGCAGCGCATCGACCTCGGCCAGTGCGACGAAATTCGCCTCGAGGCGCGCGCCTGTCCCGGTCGCGGCGGCCGCAGGAATCCCGCGCGCCGGGTCACCCGGGAACATCGCACCGACCAGTTCAAGCGAGAGTCGATCTGACATGGGCATCCATACGATCCGCTAGCATGAGGGCGACGGCCTGAATCGTGTTGGCCGGATTGACGCAAGAACCGGTCACGAAGACGCTGGAATCCGCGACATAGAGGTTGGGCGTGTCGTGGACACGGCCATGCGCATCGACAACGGAAGAGCGCGGATCGTTGCCCATTCGTGCCGTGCCCATGAGATGCCAGCCAGTATTGCGCACCGGGCCGTAGCCCGCACTGCGCTTGGCGCCCGCAGCCGCCATCAACTCCCGCGCACGGCTCATGCCGTGGATCATCATCTTGCGGGTGTTGTCGTGCAGCGCGTAATGAACCGTAACTCCGGCATCGCCAAAGCGATCGGTTTTCGTCTCGTCGAGTTCCACACGGTTGGCCGCGTCGGGCAGATCCTCGCAGATAATGGCGATGACGAGTTGCTTGCCGTAGAACTCATAGAAATCGTCATAAATGGCGGGACCGAAACGAAGCTTGCGTTTTCCTAGTGCCGATGTCGCCGTTTCCACGGGACCCGTGCCGCGCAAGGCGTGCATCATGTATCCCAGGCGATGGTTCGCACCAGGCGTGCGATGGAACTGCAGACTGTACAGCATGCATCCTTGCGGACCGGAATCGGTGTCGAGCCGCTGATCGAACAGGCCTTCCACATATCCCAGCGGGTGGATCATGAGATTTCGGCCGACTTGGCCGCATGAATTGCCAAGCCCCTGCGGACGTTCGGCCGTGCGCGAATTGAGGAGAATGCGAGCGGTGCCGATGGCGCTTGCCGCCAACACCACGCGGTCGGCTTCAATGACACGACGCACACCCGTCTCGTCGAAACCTTCGACGCCGCAAGCTTTGCCGTCGCGCACGAGGACGCGAGAAACCGCAAATTCCGGCATAAGCGTCAAACCGAGACGCTGCGCTTCGCGCAGATAGGTGTTGTCTGCACTCGCCTTGGCCCCTTGCGGGCACCCCGTGTTGCACGGACCGAGATTGAGGCACTCGCCCCGGTCGCCGCGCGCGCGGGTTAGAATTGCCGAAAAGCTTGGCCACCAGTGCCAGCCCTTGGCGTTGAACGCCTTTCCCAGCCGCTCGCCGCAGCTGCCGAGTGGAACCGGCGGCAGCGCCTTTTCGATCTGCGGATAGAAGGGATCTCCGACCAGACCGGAAAGCCCCATCATCTGTTCGTTGGTGGCAAAATAGGCCGCCAGATCGTCATAAGTGATCGGCCAGTCGTCCCCGAGCCCCTCGCGGCTGCGCAGCGCGAAGTCGAC
This sequence comes from Alphaproteobacteria bacterium, assembly GCA_023259375.1. Lineage (GTDB taxonomy): Bacteria > Pseudomonadota > Alphaproteobacteria > Micropepsales > Micropepsaceae > Rhizomicrobium. The sequence goes on along the minus strand of JAHFQC010000091.1, from coordinate 5,847 downwards.
CGGATGAAACCGCGGAAAGTGGCCGGAGTATAGTATCGTCGAACCGCCGATGGCGTTGAAATTGCAGACGGCAATCGGCGAACGACTGTCATCGACCGGATAATCGAAACGGTTTTGACGCGTCGCGATCGAAGGATTGAAATCGGTCCGCTTGCGCCGTTCCCAATCGTGACCGGTGGACGGATAGCGGGCGGGATCCAAATGGGGGCCGCGATCAACGCAGACAACACGATGTCCCTTGGCCACGAGGGACCAAGCGACGGCAGCTCCAGCAGCCCCCGCGCCGACGACGATGAAGTCGTATTTGGTCATCTCTTGGGAAGATACTGTTCAAAGATTTCCGGTATCGTGATCAGCATGTCGGCCTCGCATGCGACCGTGCCATTGGTGATGCCGACCGCATGGCCTTTGCACACGCCGCGACGCCATGAATCGATATAGGCCTCGATTACCAACGTATCGCCCGGCAGCACTTCCTTGCGAAACCGCACCGTGTGCTGAAGCGCATGGGTGACGCTACCCTTCAACCCTTCCTGGGTGGTGATCGCCACGGTCAGCATCTGCGCCATCGCCTCCAGCTGGAGCGCGCCGGGCATGTTCGGATGGCCGGGAAAATGGACCGGGAAGTACCACTCGTTGTTGGAAAGGTGCTTGAAGCCCTTGGCGTACTTGCCGGGCTCGACATCCGTCACGCCGTCGATCATCAAAAATGGATAGCGGTTGGGCTGATACTCTTTCAGCGCTTCGCCGTTCAACGAAAAACCCAATGCCCCAGCTCCTTCTGGCTCTTTCGGCTCCCCATCGAAATGGAGAGTTTCAAACGGATATTCGGCCCCGTGATATCCAACATTCCACAACAGCCCGAATGCACGTTGCTGCGCGTAACGAAGGATGCAGATCGTGTGGAATTTGTCTAATCAACTCAGACACATTGTTCAAGATGTTAGCGGAGAGCGTTACGGAGTGCAACCTTTGGCGGCCGGTTCACGCGTTCATCCCGCGCCCCGATAACCCAATCTGAAGCCTGGGTCGGAAGGGTTTTTCCGGCACGGCCACCTCCCAATCCCACCCCGTACGATTCACTGACAGGTGAAAATTGTCATCTGGAACAGCCCGCCGAAGAAGCGTGCATGTGTCCGTGGAAGCTTGCGGCAATCCTCCGGCACCATGTCGGCGATGTCGTGCCACCAGAGCCCGAGCGCATAGGGTTCGAAGATCGCCAGGAACACGCACCACAAATACCGGAACGGATTCCACCAATAGGGCCGTGCAAAATCGACAATCACCACTTCACCGCCGTGCTTGGTCACGCGGAAGGCTTCGCGCAGCGTCTCTCGCCGCACCTCGGCCGGCAGTTCGTGCAGCAGAAAGTAGAGAAGCACGTGATCGTAATGGGCCGTCGGCAAACCGAGGTTGGAGGCATCCCGGTTGAAGAAGCGTACATGCTTGGCGTCGCTGATCTTGCGGCGCGCGGTGTCGAGCTGAAGTGGCAGGACGTCAACGAGATCGAACGTGCCGCTGTTCTCGCCCGTCCACGCCGCCAGTCTCGGCACCAGATCGCCGTAGACGCTGGCAATCTGCAGCACATTGCCGGCCGGGCGCGAGGAAAAATACTTCAAGGTGATGGTGCGCAGCCGGCTGTAGTTCCCGAGGAGAACCAGATTGACCATCAACAGGTGATCCCAGAACGCAACCGTCCAGGGATACAGATAGGCAAACCAATAATGGCGGCGCAGATAGGTCGGCACGGATGGAGCGGCATCTTCGGCGCTCATCGCTTCACACATGTCACACCCAACCCCGCGCTCTGCGATAAACCGCATCGGTCCATTTTAAGCCATCCAGCGCGTGAACAAGATCAATGCGGTGCGACAGAGCGTCCCAAAGTTGAGCGGACGCGCATTCCAACGTGTCGCAGACGGACAACCAGAAAAGCGGTCGCAGTCCAAACTGATGACGTCGGCATCGCGTGCGCCGCGATCTGTGAATCGTCCCCGCTTGCTCTCCGCATTGACAATCCGGTACGCCCCGCTTAGCGTTCACTATCCCAAAAAACAGCGCATGCAACGGTGACAGACAGTTCTGATCGGGAAGGCGTATGAAAGTCATAGTTACCGTCAAGCGCGTGGTCGATTACAACGCAAAGGTCCGTATCAAGGCGGACGGCAGCGGCGTTGATCGTTCCAATCTCAAGATGAGCATGAATCCCTTCGACGAAATTGCCGTCGAAGAAGCGATTCGGCTGAAGGAGAAGGGCAAGGCAGACGAGATCGTGGTTGTTTCGATCGGCCCCAGCGAAGCCGCCGATACCATTCGCACCGCGCTGGCCATGGGTGTCGATCGCGGCATCCTGGTGCGGTGCGACGGCGAGGTTGAATCGCTCGCCGTTGCCAAGATCCTGAAAAGCATTTGTGTGGCTGAACAGCCGGGATTGGTGATCACCGGCAAGCAGGCGATCGACGATGACGCCGGCCAGACGGGGCCGATGCTCGCGGCGCTTTTGGGCTGGGCGCAGGCGACCCGCGTATATCGCCTCGACGTGTCGGACCGCACTGCCCGGGTCGAACGCGAGACCGACACGGGTCTTGAGACGATCGATGTGTGCCTGCCGGCCGTGGTGACCACCGACCTTAGACTCAACGAGCCGCGGTTTGCCTCGCTGCCGAGTATCATGAAGGCGCGCAAAAAGCCGATTGAAGAAAAGACCGCAGCCGACCTGGGCGTCGACACCACGCCGCGCGTGACGGTGCTGGGGGTCAAGGAGCCGGCGACGCGGGCGGCGGGCATTAAGGTGGAAAGTGTCGCGGAACTTCTCGACAAACTGCAGCAGGCGGAAGTGATCTGATGACCAGCCTGATCCTCGCCGAGCACGACAACAACACGCTCGCCGATTCCACCGCCAGAACGATCACGGCGGCGCTTCAGCTTGGGAATTCGGTCGAGGTGCTGGTGGCGGGGGATGGATGCGCCAAGGCCGCCGACGCGGCGGCGCAGATCTCGGGCGTTGCCGCAGTGCTCAAAGTCGATGATCCGCTTTATGCCCACCCCGTGGCCGAAGCCGTCGCGGCTCTGATCCTTTCCATCGCCAGCCGATACGATGCCGTGTTGGCGCCGGCGACTTCGACCGGCAAGGCTATCCTTCCGCGTGTAGCTGCCGTTCTGGATGTGCCGCAAATATCCGAGATCACCCGGATTCTTGATGCCGATACGTTCGAGCGGCCAATCTATGCGGGCAGTGTCGTCCAGACTGTGAAGGCACCGGCCGGCACGAAGGTGATCACCGTGCGCCCCAGCGCCTTCGCGGCCGCCGCGGCGGGAGCAAATGCGCCGGTCGTCGTTACTCCGGCCGGGCCTGATCCGGGACTGACGCGTTTTGTGGGAGAAACGGTGTCTCAATCCACCCGGCCCGAGTTGACCACGGCCAAAACCGTGATTTCGGCTGGCCGCGGTGTCGGTTCCAAAGACAATTTTGACGTCCTGCTTCGTATCGCTGACAAGCTGAAGGCCGCCGTCGGCGCCTCCCGGGCCGCCGTGGATATCGGCCTCACGGCTAATGATTGCCAGATCGGCCAGACCGGAAAAGTCGTGGCGTCGGATCTTTACATTGCTGTGGGCATTTCCGGGGCGATCCAGCACATTAGCGGGATGAAGGACTCCAGGATTATCGTTGCCATCAACAAGGACGAAGATGCGCCAATCTTCAAAATCGCCGATTATGGTCTTGTGGCGGACCTGTCTCCGGTCCTGCAGGAAATAGATTTAGAACTGGCTCGACGCGGGTACGCATGAACGCGTCGCCAAGCTGACGCCGGCCCCCGGCGCAGGCGATACCACCGGCCCAATAGTGCCATTGATAGGCAGGCGGCCCATCGGGTCCGTTGCGGGTTTGGACGGCGGCTGCGACCTTCAGTCTCGCCCTTGCTGATGCGAAACCAACGTTCGAAGTGTAAACGTACTCGTCTTCAAATTGCGGGATAGCCCTGCTAAGTAGCCCAACGCCGGTTCGGCGGGCAATTGGTTGATGTCATTACCTTATTGAGGGGGTTCGGGGATGCTTCTGCGACGCAAACTTCTGCGCGACGCTCACGACTGCCTGGGCTGGATCGCCCGAGTTGGCCTTGGCGTGATGGTAGCGGTCTGCATGGGTTCGTTCGCGTCGGCACAATCGACCGGTATCTCGCCAGAGCAATTGCTACAATTGCAGCAGATGCGTGGATCCAGCACCGGCGCCAGCACCGCACCGCAGCCGTCGGTGACGCCGCGGGAGACGATCTTGGAGCCGACAGCTCCACAAACCTTGCTTCAGAGAACGCCTCTGGAGGATATTCTTTCCTCGCGTGCGGGAATCCGGCTGCAGCTGTTTGGTTACGACCAATTGGGAGTGGGGCGCGCGGTGACCTTGCCGCAAGTTGGTGCGGTGCAGGACAACTACATCCTGGGTGTCGGCGACGAAGTCGTACTGACTTTGCGCGGCCAGGAAAACAGCGAATACCGCGTCCAGGTCGATCGAGACGGCAATGTCACCTTTCCGCGCCTCAATCCTGTTTCGGCGGCTGGGCGAAGCTTCGGACAGTTCCGGCAGGACATAGCTGCTGCCGTCAAGCGCGCTTATGTTTCGACCGAAGGATTTGTCACGGTTGGCCGTATCCGCCAGATCAGTGTGCAGGTTAGCGGCGAGGTGGGAAGCCCCGGCGTGCGCACGCTCACCGGTCTCTCCACCGTCAGTGATGCCATCTTTGTTTCCGGAGGGATCAAGAAAAGCGGCAGCTTGCGCCATGTTGAGATCCATCGCGGCGGAGGGGTCATCGTTGTCGACTTGTACAGCGTTCTGATCGGTGGTGCGCAGTCAAAGAACGTGGTTTTGGCTGATGGGGACAAGGTGGTCATTCCCGCGCTCGGGGGGACCATCGCTGTCGCCGGTGAAGTGCGCCGGCCCGGGATCTACGAATTGCCGGCTAGGCATGGCAGCTTGTCTGTGCGCGAGGCTGTGAGGCTCGCCAATGGAATGGTGTTGCCGGGTGCGTATACGACGTCGCTTTTGCGGACTATGCCCGATGGCACGCGCCAGTTCGTTGACGTTTCCAATTTGGGAAATTTCAGTCTTCACGACGGGGAAATAATCCTCGTCAAGGCATCGAGCAATATTTCGGTGAACCAAGTGAAGCTGATGGGGGCTGTGCGCGCTCCTGGTATCGTCGCGCTGGGAAAATTCAAAACCCTGCACGACCTTATTCCTTCAGCGGACATCATGAACCCCGGCGCATATATGTTGTTGGGAATTATTGACCGAACCGATCCCATCACATTCCAGCGGTCTGTGATTACGTTTTCGCCCTTGCATGTCATTCAAGGTCACGAAAACTTTGCACTGAAATCCGACGACATTGTTCGCATCCTGACGCGCAGCGAAATGCTGCATCTGTTGCGGCTTACGTCTAGCAGGGATGCGCGCTTCGCGACCATCCAAGGGACGCGCTTCGCTGGTACGGATGCATCGAGCACTAATGGCACTGGAATGCAGGGCGCTAACGGGCCTGGAATGCAGGGCTTCAACGGCGTCGGAATGCAGGGCGCTAATGGTGCCGGAACACAGGGCTTCAACGGGGCTGGAATGCAGGGCTTCAATGGAGCCGGAACACAACAGGGCTTCAACGGGGCTGGAATGCAGGGCGTAAATGAAGCCGGAACACAGGGCTTCAACGGCGCTGGAATGCAGGGCTTCAATGGCGCCGGAACACAGGGCTTCAACGGCGCCGGAATGCAGGGCTTCAATGGAGCCGGAACACAGGGCTTCAATGGCGCCGGAATGCAGAGTTTCAACGGTGCCGGCGTCAATCCGAATGCGGG
>JAHFQC010000010.1:76355-90845 GCA_023259375.1 Alphaproteobacteria bacterium | reverse complement strand
ACCTGTACCGAGGCAGTCCTCGCAAATGACACAGAATTGTCACCCAGCGCGTTTCCTTGTTACGCTGTGTCCCGATCGTATGTAGAGGCCTCAGATGGCGACATTTCGTCCGCAATGAGGAATTTTGCGCGCCATCGAATACGGCACACAATTGTCCAAATCCTTGGGCTAGTTTTCCATCCAACCCGCGTTCAGATGAACCCGCCGTAATCTTTTTCTCAAAGGATGATGTGTTGCCGATATCCCGACGTTCCTTCGTAGCCGGTACATTGCCGTGGATGCTCGCGGCGCACGCAGCGGCGCCGAAACAAAAGGCACCTAGCCTGTTGTTTGGGCCATCGCAGTCCTTCAGCTTCGATCGGTTGCGTAACCACGCCAAAAAACTCGCGGGATCATCATATAAATCGCCGTCGCGCCCAGCTCAGGACGTCGTGCAGGCCATCAATTTCGACGTAGCGCAGAGGATCCGCTTCCGGCCCGAATTCGCGCTCTGGGCGAATGGTCCAGGTCCCTACCCCATACGGTTCTTCAATCTGCGCGAGACCGTGCGCGAGCCGGTACGTATCAACCTGATCAGCGGTGATAGCGCCCGGCCGATTCTCTACGACCCGCGCTATTTCGATTGGGGCAACACCGGTTTCGACAAGCGATTGCCGCGCGATGCCGGCTTCTCCGGCTTCCGGGTGATGAGCGGACGCAATGTCGAGCGCGATTGGCTGGCCTTCCAAGGGGCGTCTTATTTCCGCACCGCCGGCACCGACGATCAGTACGGCCTTTCCGCACGCGGCGTGGCCGTCAACACCGCGACCTCGACGCGCGAGGAGTTTCCCATCTTCACGCAGTTCTGGATCGCCGAAGGCGCAGTGCCGGAATCGCCGGTGACGATTTATGCCTTGCTCGAGGGGCCGTCGATCACTGGTGCATACAAATTCGAAGTGCGTCACGGCAAAGGCGATGTCATGGACGTCCACGCCGAACTGTTCGCGCGCGCCGATATCGAGCGGCTCGGCATTGCGCCGCTCACCAGCATGTTCTGGTTCAGCGAGACCAACCGCAACCAGGCCGCCGACTGGCGCCCCGAAATTCACGACAGCGACGGGCTCTGCATGTGGCGCGGCAACGGCGAACGCATCTGGCGGCCGCTGGCCAATCCGCCCGGCGTGCAGGTCAATTCGTATATGGACGTGAATCCGAAAGGGTTCGGTCTGATGCAGCGCGACCGCGATTTCGAGAATTATCAGGATGACGGCGCTTTCTACAATAAGCGTCCCAGCGTTTGGATCGAGCCGCGCGGCGCCTGGGGCGAAGGTGCCGTACAACTCGTCGAGATCAACACCACGGACGAAATTCACGACAATGTCGTCGCCTATTGGGCGCCGAAGTCCAAACTCGCCGCCGGCAAGTCGCTGCCGCTGGATTACCGTCTTTATTGGCAAGACCCCGAACCGTTCCTGCCCAAGACAATTGCGCATGTGGTGGCGACGCGCCGCGGCCGCGCCGGTGTTGCCGGATCGCAAGGTCAGCCGGGATACAAGTTCGCCATCGACTTCGAAGGCGGCCCGCTGTCGGACATGCCGCAGCGTTACGACCTGAAGCCGACCATCACCCTATCGCGCGGCCATCTCACCAGTGCCTATTCGCTCAAGATTGTCGGCACGCGGCGGTGGCGTGCTGTGTTCGATGCGGTGTTCGACGGCCGCGATCCCGTCAATCTGCGTTGCGTGCTGCAGCAGAACGGCAAGCCGCTGACCGAGACGTGGCTGTACCAGCTGTTCCCGTAAAGCGCAGGCGGAAAAGTGTGTAGCGGTTTGAATGGCTGCGCGACGAGAAAAAGCTACTTCACGTCGTCGTTGCGGACCAGAGTCATCGTGCGGCGGTTGTCTTCGCGAGACGCAAAGGCCGGTGCGTTCTGCGGCGTCTCGTACTGCCGGTATTCCGGCACTTCGTCGAGGCGCACGAACCGGTAGCCCTCCTCCGCCATCGCTTCGACGATGGTGGCGCTCAGTTCCGCCGATTTCGCATACAGCGAATGGATCAGCACGACGCCGCCGTCGGAGCGGCGGATTTCACGCAAATAGCCTTTGGCGCAGGTCTGCGCCGTCCACTTGTGGCGCCAGCAGTCCCAGTCCGCGGCGCTCATGATGTAGCCGTCGCGCATCGAGATCTGTCCGCCGATATCCCAGTAGATCGGACCGACGTAGTTGCGCAGCACCGGATCGGCATTGAGGATCTTCGCATGCGCCGAACGCCAGTAGCCGTACGGTGCCCGGAAATAGAACTTGTCGCCCGGCTTCATGAACGGCGCGATTTCGTCGTGGGTGATGCGAATCTGGTTGATCAGCCGCTCCGGCTCGGCGTCATAGGAGCTGCGCAACATCGGATGCGTCGCGCTATGATTGGCGAGAAGATGTCCCTCGTTGGTAATGCGGGCCAGGGTGGCGTGACGGGTCTTCGCCGTGCTGCCGACAACGAAGAAAGTCGCATGCACGTTGCGGGTCCTGAGCGCGTCGAGAACCTCAAGCGTATGACCTGCCGGTCCGTCGTCATAGGTCAGCGCGATCGTATGCGCCGCCCGCAGACCCGAATGAAAGATGCTTGAGCTTTGAAACCAGGCAACCTGATCGTCGCTGGCGAGCGCCGCGCCGAACGCCATCACCCCTGCCCCGACAGCACAAACGGTCGACAGCTTCATGGCCCCCGCACACCCCTCAAACCGGTACTAAGTTTACGGGTGATACAACGGCAGGGCAAGGCCTCCGCCGAGACGCTTAACGGCCGCCACGGCCCGCTTTCTGGAGATTTCCGGGAGAACGGCCGCCCTATCGGCGTGGGCGAGGCGCGGAACTTCGACAGGCGCTCGGTAGTTACTTCGGTGCAAGAGCGCGGTGGGTTGATATGCGGACCTCGGCCAGGATCTCGGGAGCGGCGTTATTCGGCTTCCTCGCCTGCGCCGGCTGTGCTCTCGGCCAAGGCTACGTGCAAGGATCGGCAGGCGGTTCTTGGACCTCGTGGCTTGATGTCGGTGGCGTCGGCTACAAGTTGAACACCGGCTACAACATTGGCGTTTCCGGCGGCATCAAACTGGTCCACCTGCTCGGCCCCTCGTGGGATTTGCGCGGCGACATCATGCATTCGCAAAACCAATACGCCTGTTGCACGGCTCATCTGGGCGGCACCAGCGTGATGGCGAATCTGATCTATCACATCGATCTTGGTATGCGGTTGAAGCCATATATCGGTGCCGGCCTCGGCGCGGTCGCTGTCAATTTCGGCAACGCCGCGACAGGTCCCCACGAGACCCGCACCAAGTTCGGCTATCAGGCCCTGGCCGGCATCGAGTACCCCTTGATGGGGAAGCTTTCGGCGTTCGGCGAGTACCGATACATCGACGCCGGCCATACCGATTTCAGCATCGTCGGTCCGGTCGAGTACCGCACCCATAACGTGATGATCGGCCTGAAGCTGAGCCTCTAGTACACCCCTGACCATTTTCCCCAGTCTGTCAATTCCGCTGACACCGGCGCCACCAAAATGCGGTGAAAGCGCACTGTTGCGTGTGGTCTGGGATTTGCACAGCTCTTCCTCGCATCAAGTGCGAGGGGTCTTCATGAAGAATTCTATGTGGTTCTCTGCCGTTGCTGTGGCGGCGCTGCTGACGACTGCCGCATCAGCCAGTGCGGTGCGCGCGAACACTTTCAAGCTGCAGCCCCTGCTGTCGCTTTCTACGCAAGGCGATCTTATCAATCCCGACGGCACCGTGAACAAGACGAGTCCCTACCTGGCCGGTGTCGGCGGAACGTCGGCCTATACCGGTGTCGGTACCATTCAGATCAAGAGCCAGAAGAGCGGCGCGGGTGCGTTCTATTGCACCGGCTCGATGATCTCGCCGACGCTCGTTCTCACTGCCGCCCATTGCGTCAACAATCCGGAGATCGGGCACATCAACCAGATGCAGTTTGCCGTACCAAACGGACGGCCGATTTTCGGCGCCAGCCCCGCACCGAATACCGGCCCGTTGGCGGTCGGTGTGGGCGGCGCGTTTACGACCTTGCCGGGCTGGAATTTTGCCACGCTCGGCGGAGACCTCGCGGTGGTGAAGCTCGACAAGCCGATCACGGGCGTCGAAACCTACGGCATCTATCGCGGCGATCCGCTCGGTCAGCAGACGACCATCGTCGGGACTGGTACCGCGGGCTGGGGCAGCGTCGGCGCCGACAGTGAGACCGGTTTTGCCGGCGGCTTGTTCGATTTGCGCAAGCGGGTCGGCGACAACATTTTCGAGCTCTACGCAACGCCCTTCTTCGAGGCCATCGCTTCGCATTTCGGCATCAACGAGATCCCGACCGGGCCGAGCAACGGCGTCGTGATGTACGATTTCGACAGCGGTCTCGCCGCCAATGACGTCTTCGGCCAGCTCTGCAGCTTTGCCGATCCGGCGCTGAAGAATCTTTGCGTGACGCAAACCGGTCTTCCCAACGAAGTCGGCGCCGCACCGGGCGACTCCGGCGGTCCCTTGTTCGTCGACGGCAAGATCGCCGGCATTACGTCATGGGGAGAAAGCGGCGCCCTCTTGAGCTACGACGGCACCTACATCTATTGCGGCGGGCCGCACGATATCGACGTTTCCGCGAACGTCGATAATGGTTCGTGCACGGATTCCAGCTTCGGCGAATTCAACGGCGCGACCAACGTCTCGGCCTACCAGAGCTGGGTGGATGCCGTGCTGGCCGGAAAGATCGGCTTCGAGCGGGTGCCCGAGCCCGCCTCTCTCGCCCTCGTCCTGGGCGGATTGGCCGGGCTCGTGCGTCGCCGCCGGTCTCAGGCGGGCTCTGCTTCCAAGGCTGGGTAATCGGTATAGCCTTCCGCGCCGGGGGCATAGAACGTCGCTGCATTCCATTCGTTCAGCGGCGCCCCGGTGCGGAAGCGTTCCACCAAATCCGGATTGGCGATGATGAGCTTGCCGAACGCCACCGCGTCCGCGACGCCGTCCTTCAACGCCTGTTCGGCGCCGGCCTTGTCAAAGCCTTCGTTGACGATATAGACGCCGCCGAATTCTTCTTTCAGCCGCGGCCCGATGGAGTCGTCCTTGCGGGCTTCGCGGGCGCACAGGAACGCAAGGCCGCGCTTGCGGGCTTCGCGCGCGACATAGCTGAAGGTCGCGAGCCGGTCAGAATCGCCCATGTCGTGACTGTCGGCGCGCGGCGCCAGATGCAGGCCGACGCGATCGGCGCCCCAAACCTCGGCCGCCGCATCGACGGCTTCAAGCATCAGCCGGGCGCGGTTTTCGATCGAGCCGCCGTACTTATCGGTGCGCTTGTTGGTCGAATCCTGCAGGAATTGGTCGAGCAGATAGCCGTTGGCGCCGTGCAGTTCGACACCATCGAAACCTGCCTTCTTGGCGTTCTCGGCGCCCTTTTTGAACGCGGCGATCACGGCGGAAATCTCATCAAGCTCAAGGGCGCGCGGCGTTACATACGCCTTCTCAGGCCGCACCAGACTGACATGGCCCTTCGGCTGAATCGCGCTCGCCGACACCGGAGTGGCACCGTTCAAATAGAGCGGATCGGAAATCCGCCCGACATGCCAGAGCTGCAGCACGATGCGCCCGCCGGCATCATGCACGGCTTTGGTCACTTGCTTCCAGCCTTCAGTCTGTTCGTCGCTCCAAATTCCCGGCGTGCGCGGATAGCCGACACCCAACGGGTCCACACTGGTCGCTTCGGTGATGATCAGGCCTGCGGAGGCGCGCTGGCGGTAATACTCGGCCATCACCGGGACCGGAACGCGGCCATCCGGCGTGGCGCGCGTACGCGTCAGCGGGGCCATGACAATGCGATTGGACAATTCGAGAGCGCCCGCTTTTAGCGGGTCGAACAAAGATGACATGAAGACCTCAATTTCGAAGGCTACCCGAAAGAGATAGGAAGCGCTGTCCGATCCTGCAAGCACTGCACACAAAAACACCCTGCCTTTGCGGACAGGGTGTTTTCCATAACCTGACTATGGGTAATGATCTAAGCGCTTTCAGGAAAAGTGGGCACCGGTTTTCCGTCCGAAAGCGCGAAATCAAAGAATCTAGAGCAGTTCACCCGTTTCCGTGAAACGGTGAAATGCTCTAATCGCGATAGTCTCTGCGATCGTAATCGCGCCGGTCACGATCGTGGCGTTCTTCGTAAACGCGTTCGCCGTGGCGGTTATACCAATAGTAGCGATGATGATGCCGGTCGTAATGGCGACCGCGATCGCAATCTATATCGCGTGCAATCGCATTACCGGCAAAGCCGCCGGCCACCGCGCCACCGACGGTCCCGAGCGCACTGCCGCCCGACACCGCGTTACCGATCAAGCCGCCGCCCACGGCACCGATGATGCTGCCGCCCGTGTGGCTCTTGCCACTGCAACCGTCGGCCAACGCCGCCGAATTCCCCAAGACGAAAAGCGCCGCCGCAATCAGCACTGCTTTGCGCATAACTATGCTCCTTCCAAATCACCCGCACTGAGCTTACGGAGAAAATGGGCGCCACCGTGTCCGGTTGCTGTAGCATTCCTGTGACTGCGCTTGACGAAAAGAGAATTGAAGGACGCGTACAACTCTACAGGGATGCATTGCTTCTGAAGCAGCTCTTACGGCGTACAAAGATGAAGTTCTCGTGCGCACCGTTTTGCGCTTCGGCATTTGCGTCAATGCAGCGGCGAACGAGATGCGATGCCGCCCTTCGTGAGCATAGCCGTTCAGAGCGTCTCGCAGGAAATACCTGCGACTGCATCTCAAGCAGAACAGCGCCACGAATGCCGCACCCACTTGAAAGTTCCTCATTCGTTCTTACATGTCTGATCGTGTTGAAGAATGAGGTTTGCGACGAACGCAGCGGCGGTTTTCCGCCGGATCACGAGCATACAGGACCAGGTGCGTTACTCGATGCGCACCGGAACAGACAGGCCGGCGAAGGTGCCGCCTCGAAGGCTTTGAGTGTCGACTGCTACCCAAATAAGTGAGGCATTCCTCCGCCCGCGCACGGCCAGTGGCTGAGCAGCACGAATTCTCTCTCAAAGCGGACGAACGCGGCGTATTGCACTCACGCTTAGCTGTTGCGGTCCGAGGAAAAGCGAACACACCGGTCGCGACGAAACGCGATTCCGTTCCCCGCTCGAAGTGTATTCAAAACGTCCCTCGAAAATTCGCAAAAAAAACGCCCCACCGTTTCCAGCAGGGCGTTTCATTATTCGCTATTTCGAATTCGCTACACGCTCAGTCGCGCGACGGCCTCTTTCAGCCGCACCGCCAAGGCCTGCGCATCAGCGAGCTTGTCGCGCTGTTCCTGAAGAACCTCTTCGGGGGCACGCGAAACGAAGTTCTCGTTCGCCAGCTTGGCCTCGAACCGCGCGATCTCGTCGTGCGCTTTCTTCAATTCCTTTTCGAGGCGCGCCCGCTCCTTGCTGAAATCGATGACGTTGCCGAGCGGCAGCGCCGCCACCGCTTCGCCGATCACGAACTGCGCCGAGCCCGGCGGGATCGCATCCGACGTACCGGTGGTCGAGAGGCGCGCCAAGGTCGACAGGATCGAGATATGGGTATCGAGACGATGCTTGGTCTCGGCGCTCGCGTCCTTCAGCACCAGGGCGATCTTGGCCGACGGCGGCACATTCATTTCGGAACGCACCGAACGCACGCCCTGCACCAGTTCGATCACCCAGTTCATTTCCGCCCGGGCCGCTTCGCTCACCGGAACCGCCGACAGATCGGGCCATTCGGCTTCGATCAGCAGGCTCTTGCGCGGTGTCAGATGTTCGACCGTGCGGGCCCACAACTCTTCGGTGATGTACGGCATGAACGGATGCAGCAGCTTCAGGATGGTATCGCGCACCCAGGCCGCGGTCATGCGTGCTTCGGCCTTGGCGCCCTCGTCCGTGCCGTTGAGCAGCGGCTTGATGAATTCGAGATACCAGTCGCAGAAGACGTCCCAGACGAAGTGATAGACCGCCCCCGCCGCATCGTTGAAGCGATAGGCCTCCAAGGCATCGGTCACTTCGGCTGCCGTCTTGGCGGCTTCCGCCACGATCCACTTGTTGACGGTATGCGTGACTTTGGACGGATCAAAATCCTCGCGCGTATCGCAGCCGTTCATCTCGCAGAAGCGAGCCGCGTTCCACAGCTTGGTGGCAAAGTTGCGGTTGACCTCGACGCGGCTCGGTCCGATGCGCATGTCCTTCGACTGCCCGGCCGCGATCGCCACGGTGAAGCGCAGCGCGTCGGCGCCGTACTGGTCGATCAGTTCGAGCGGGTCGATGACGTTGCCTTTGGTCTTCGACATCTTCACGCCCTTCTCGTCGAGGACGCGATTGTGGATGTAGACCGTATGGAACGGCACTTCGTCCATGAAGTGCAGTCCCATCATCATCATGCGGGCGACCCAGAAGAAGATGATGTCGAAGCCGGTGATGAGAACGTTGGTCGGATAGTAGCGCTTCAGTTCCGGCGTCTGGTCCGGCCAGCCGAGTGTCGAGAACGGCCACAGCGCCGAGGAGAACCAGGTGTCGAGCACGTCGGCATCGCGCGTCAGCGTCTTGCCGCCGGACTGCTTGACAGCTTCTTCTTCGCTTTCGGCGACATAGATTTTGCCGGCATCATCGTACCAAACCGGAAGCTGATGGCCCCACCACAGCTGGCGGCTGATGCACCACGGCTGAATGTTCTTCAGCCAGTTATAATAGACGTTGGTCCAGTTCTCAGGCACGAACTTGGTACGGCCGTCTTCCACCGCCTTGATGGCCCGTTCGGCCAGCGGCTTCACGTTGAGATACCACTGCTCGGTCAAATACGGCTCGAGCACGACGGTCTTGGTCTTTTCGTCGTGCGGAACGGCGTGGACGATCGGCTCGATCTTCTCGAACAAGCCAAGCTCCTCGAAATCCGCCACGATCTGCTTGCGCGCGACAAAACGATCGAGCCCGCGATACTTCTCCGGCACGGTGTCGTTCAGCTTGCCGTCCTTGGTCAGGATGTTGATCATCGGCAGGTTGTGACGCTTGCCGACTTCGAAGTCGTCGAAATCGTGCGCCGGGGTGATCTTCACCGCGCCGGTGCCCTTCTCCGGGTCGGCATGCTCGTCGGCGATGATCGGAATCAAACGGCCGCACAGCGGCAGCTTCACCTGCTTGCCGATCAGGTGCTTGTATTTCGGGTTCTCGGGATGCACCGCGACGGCGGTATCGCCCAGCATGGTCTCGGGGCGCGTCGTAGCGACGGTGATGAACTCGTCGGTGCCGTCGACCGGGTATTTCAGATACCAGAGGTTCCCCTTCATCTCGATGCTTTCGACTTCGAGATCGGAAACCGCCGTCTGCAGCCGCGGGTCCCAGTTGACCAGCCGCTTATCCTTTTTGATCAGGCCCTGGTTATAGAGCGTGACGAACACCTTGAGCACGGCGCGCGACAGGCCTTCGTCCATGGTGAAACGGGCGCGGTCCCAATCGGCCGAAGCGCCGAGGCGATGAAGCTGGTCGAGAATGGCGCCGCCGGACTCGGCCTTCCACGCCCAGACGGCTTCGAGGAATTTCTCGCGTCCCATGGCGACGCGGCTCTGCTGCTTGGCGGCGAGCTGGCGTTCGACCACGAGCTGGGTGGCGATGCCGGCATGGTCCATGCCGGGCTGCCACAACACGTCCTTGCCGCGCATGCGCTGGAAGCGGGTCACGGCGTCCTGCAACGTGTTGTTGAGGGCGTGACCGATATGCAGCCTGCCGGTGACATTCGGCGGCGGGATGACAATGCAGAACGGGTCGGCCTCCGGGCGGCGACCGCTCTTGAAGGCACCCGACTGGACCCAAAGCTGGTAAATCCGGCTTTCGACGTCGTGCGGATTGAAGGTCTTGTCGAGCATGAAAATCCCCTCTGACGGCTGGGCGGGCCCGGAATGGCCCAAAAATGGAAATGCCCGGGTGGGTGAAACCAGCCCGGGCACCATTCCGTCAAGGGGTTATCCGGGCCTGAACCCGGAACAGCCCGAATTCAGTGCTTTGTTCCCCGCGATCTGGCGACGCGGGCGACTTCCTCGCGTACCGCGCCTTCCAGCAGGGCCGGGAAGTGCTCGTCCATCCATTCGCGGATGAGCGGCTTCATCTTCTCGATCAACTGCGGCGCATTGGCACCGAGCCATTCCTTGGCCACGGGCTCGAACGCTTCGCGGACGGCGTTCTCGAACACGGCTTCAACCGATCCACCACCAGCGGTCGCCCGCATTGGGCTCGGCGCCGCGGCGGCCATTTCCTCTTCCGGATCGTCGAGAGCGGCGAACGCATCATCGATCGACTGGCGTGTCCTGTCGGAGAAGATGTCATTGCCTGCCGGGGCCGGCGCAGGCTCAAGCTCAGCCACCGGTTCTTCTTCGATCGGTTCAAACACGACGTCCTGCTCCGGCGCGGCTTCCATAACCGGCTCGGGCTCAGGTTCAGGCGCGGGCGGATCGAACGCAGGAGCTACGGGCTCGTCGTCCACGACCTGGGTCAGATCCAGGATATCGGCTTCAGGCTCCGGCTCAGGCACCGCCTCGGAAACCGGCGCAGGTTTGACTTCTGCTGCCGGCGGCTGCTGTTCGGTGGAATCCTCGGAGATGATCTTGCGAATGGAAGCGAGGATTTCCTCCATCGTCGGTTCATGCTGAGGACTCGAAACCATGCGAAACTCCCGGCCGCCAGATAGTGCATTAAACCCTAGAACAGTTGACCATAGAAGGCAAAGAACCAGTTAACATTGAGCATGGTAACTGCGAAATATCTCAGGCAGGTTTCAATCTCCGAAGCCGACCCAACGGGCCGCGTTGTCGTCGTAATGCGCTAACGGATCGTAAATAGTGACCTTCAGGCCCAAGTTTTTGGCTGTCAGGAGACCAGCGGCCGCTAGCACTTGAAACCCCGCTACGGTGGCGTCACGACGCGAAGTCACCACTGACACCTGGGCATTGAGCAATTCCTGCTGTGCGTTGAGAACGTCGAGAATAGTGCGGCCACCGACACGCTGCTCCTTGCTGACCCCGGTGAACGCGATCTCATTCGACTTGGCGGTTGCTTCGTTGGAGTCGATGTTGGCGAGCGCCGCCTGATAGACGTTCCACGCCGACGCAACGGCGGAACGCACCTGCCGATCGGTGACCGACACATTGAGTTGGGCTTGGGCCCGCTGCTGCTTAGCTTGGCGAACCGCCGCGAACTCCGCGCCAGCCTGATAGAGCGGGATATTCACCTGCAGCTGAGCGGCCAACCCCTGAGACACCAGCCCCGGACTGAGCGAAGAAGCGTAGGACTGCTGCGAGTACTGATACCCGGCCTGGAGGTTGGCTTCGGGCAACATCGCGCCAACGGCCTCATCAACGGCGTAGTCGGCGGCTTTCGCCTGCTCCTGCGCCTGAATGAGAGCGGGGTTGTTCCGCTCTGCAACCTGCTGGGCTGCGCCCTCGTCGGCCGGCAAGGTCGATGGCGCGGCCGGGCGTTCTTCCAGTGTTTCGGCGGGCCGGCCGATCACCTGCACGAACGTGGCGCGGCTGATCGCCAATTGCCCTTCGGCGGCCGTCAGGGCCGCCTGGGCCCCGGCCAGCCGGGCTTCCGCCTGGGCGACATCGGTGCGGGTCAACGAGCCCGCCTTGAATTCCAGGGCGGTGGAATCTTTCTGCCGGCGGAGAACATCGACGTTGTGGCGGCGCAGATTGGTGATGGCGGCGTCGCGGACGACGTCCATATAGGCCGTCGCGGCAGCGAGAAGGACGGTCTGCTCCGATGCCAACAGATCGGCCCGTGCGGCGCGGACATTGGCTTTGGCTTTGCCGATCTCAGCATAGGTGCGGCCACCGCGGAACAGCTCTTGCTGAAGCCCAAGTTGCGCCTGGATGGGATGGGTCACTTTATGGTCGGGGTCGCGACTAACTCTGATGTCTTGGTAAGAATAGGTGCCCATGGCGCTGATGCTCGGCCGCCATTTGGAATTGGCGATCGCCACGTTTTCGTCAGTCGCGCGCAGGCCAGCCTGGGCCGCACCAAGCTGAGGATTCGTCGTATAGGCGAGGCCCAAGGCCTCCTGGAGGGAAAAGGAGCTTTGTGCCGCCGGGTCGGCGTACGCCGTTCCGCACAGCATCAAGATGGCCATAGCCGAAGCCAAGCGGCGCGAAATTCCCATTAGCAGTCCCCTCCCGGTTCGAATCACCTCATGCCGCGTATCACGCGACCGGCTCCTCGGCAGGCCTCTCGGCCTGGCTCGCACGCATATAGGAACGGCCTGCCGATGGGGCAACGCCCCGCGACCACACGTGCCAATGTTTCAGTAGCATCCCGGCATGGCGTCCTGCGCAGGCTTCTGATATAGGCCGTTCCCCTTGAGGCCACGTGGCGGAGTGGTTACGCAACGGTCTGCAAAACCGTGTACTCCAGTTCAATTCTGGACGTGGCCTCCACTCTCTTTTCCTTAAAAATTGACTTGCGGCCGGGCGACTGATTCTTGCCGGGCGCGCCCGCGCAGGGCGAATTCAGAAAAATAACCCAACAATCCCAGGCGTTAAGGGTTTGTTAACCTTATAGCGGCATCCTCCGCACCGTCTTCCCTTGAAGACACCCCACCATTACCCAACGCCTTGGGGCCGGGTTCAATCCCGGCCCTTTCTTTTTGGGCTTGGGTCAGCCCTCACTCGATTGTGAAGCGTTGCGCCGCTTGCGCCAGCGTCCCCAGCGCACTTCCAGACGCCGCCGGCCGCGCCTGACGGCCTTGCTGTCGACCGAGAGAATCATCAGTCCCAGTGGCAGCATCCAGAAGCCGACCACCGGCAGGAAGCCAACGATTCCTCCCGCCACGAAGCCCGATCCGAGCAGCACGCGGCTCTTCCTTGACCCCGGGAGAGGGATCTTTCGGCGGCCAACCCGGACGCTGGCGCGTTTGTCGCGGTTTTTTGTCATCAAGTGGTTTGGTAAGCGGCACCGAGTTTGATATAGGCACGCCCCACGAGATGCGCTAGACAACGCGCCCTCAAGTGTTCCCCGGTAGCTCAGCGGTAGAGCAACCGGCTGTTAACCGGTTGGTCGGCGGTTCGAATCCGTCCCGGGGAGCCAAAATTCCACCGCATCGCCGAAACGACAGCCTTTCCGGGCTAATTGCTGGATTCTGCGTAAGAGGGTTGTGCGCGGGGCGGCTTGTCTTCGGGGCGCGACACGACGAGCCTTGGTGCCGCTGGGTCATCCGGAGGCTCCTATGCCCCTCGTCCGCACGGAAATCGCCGACAGCATCGGTACCCTGTTCCTTGACCACTATGCCAAGCGCAATGCCCTCAGCCATCAGTTGGTGGATGATGTCCAGGCGGCCGTGGAGCAGTTCCGCAAAGAACGCGTCCGTGCCGTCGTGCTGCGGTCGGCGACGAACGAGAAAGTGTGGTCGGCGGGACATGATGTCGACGAGCTGCCGAAAGCGGGCATCGATCCCCTACCCTATGGCGATCCATTGGAGCGGCTGCTCAGGGCCATCAAGACCTATCCGGCGCCGGTGATCGCCATGCTGCACGGCTCCGTCTGGGGCGGCGCCTGCGAGCTGGTGATCGCGTGCGATATCGTGCTGGCGGATGAGACCGTCACCTTCGCCATTACTCCGGCCAAGCTAGGCGTGCCGTACAACGCGGCGGGGTTTCTGAATTTCATCAGCCGGCTGCCCCTGACCGTGGTCAAAGAGATGTTCTTCACCGCCGATCCGATGCCGGCGGAACGGGCGCTCCGGGTCGGAATCGTTAATCACCTGGTACCGGCGGCGGAGTTGGAAGCGCGGACCTACGCGATGGCACGAACGATCGCCAAGCGCTCGCCGTCGGCGATCTCGGCCTACAAGGAAGCGATCCGGGTCTTGAGCGAAGCGGTGGCGATCAACCCCGATACCTACGAATACCTTCATGGCCTGCGGCGCGAGGTCTATTTCGGACCCGACTATCGCGAAGGCATCGCCGCGTTTCGGGAAAAGCGCGAACCGGATTTCGGGAAATGATCATCCCTTAAAAGCACAAGGCCCGCGGGGGCGCGCGGGCCTTGCGTCTTTACCGTTTCAGATCCCTTGCCGCGGTTGGGGGGAGGGATTCCGCGGATGATAGGAAATCGTCTGAAGCGGTACCTTCGGGCTTGGCGCCGCCGTTGCTGCCGGCGCCTTCAGTTGCGGTGCAGGGGAGCCGCCGCAATTGCCTTCGGAGTGGGACACGACTTTCGGCGCGCCGCCGCTTGGCGAC
Organism: Alphaproteobacteria bacterium; assembly: GCA_023259375.1. Classification (GTDB taxonomy): domain Bacteria; phylum Pseudomonadota; class Alphaproteobacteria; order Micropepsales; family Micropepsaceae; genus Rhizomicrobium. Next base: position 76,605 of record JAHFQC010000010.1, on the reverse strand, counting down.
GCCGTGATCTGAACCGACCGGAAGCAATAGTTGTTTCCCGACGATGTCGAGACGAAACGCATGGCGTTGTCACCGGCGGGCACGCCGTTGAATGTCGCCGAATAAAGCGGGTCGCGCATGGCTTGGACCTGCATCTGCCTGGCCTGCAGCATCATCGACGCCATCTGGCGGTCCATCAGCGCCTGAATGCGCTCGATTTCTGCGAACGGCGACTCCGCGCCGAAACCGGGGCCGAACGCGGTCATCACGA
>JAHFQC010000010.1:23148-76345 GCA_023259375.1 Alphaproteobacteria bacterium | reverse complement strand
GGGCGACGTCGCCGGTATAACGGATATGGGCGGTTCCGCCGTTGGGCATCGCGACGGTCATCTCATGGACCGCGGGCCCTGCCGCGACAGCCAGCCCCGTCACACCGGCCACAGCCGCGCCGATCAGAAGTACGGATGCTAGACGCATGGGGGACTCCGTTGTTGCGAACCTAGACATAACTCCCGGAGTTTTCCGCAATCTGTAGGATGGCTGAAAAAGACGTAAGGAACGCCGACAACATTCCTTCCTATTCGATTGGCGAGTTTCGTGGCCCGAGAGCCGATTTCCGCCGAATACGCTGGCGCTACCGGCTCCTGAACGCTCTCCATATACCAAAGGCGGAATCGAAAAATTCCGCCTCCAGCCTCAAGCCCGCCGCCGCCTCCGGAGGCCGTTTTCGGGCGGCGATCGACAGGCGCATTGGTCTCATTCTGCGGAGTGCTCACCAAGACCTGCCGCCTTGCGATGCGACCGACGCCGCCTTGACGGCCGGACTTACGCATCCCTCGCGGGGGTTTTGTTTGTTGCAGCGCGTGCGGGCGCGCATTTCCTGTATTTGCGCAGATCTTTTAGGCCGAAGCCGAAAGCCGTCCTCCATTGTCAAACACCAAGGAGAGACGTGGGTATGCACTGCCAACAATTCAAGAGAGTGCGACAATCGCTGCGTTCTTAAGCGCGCGACGCAGCCGCAATAATTTCCGGAAGATGGACGAATGAAACTCGTTCATCTAGATGAACGGAATTGGTGAAGAGTAAGCACGCGAAGGCGCGGAGAAAGTAGAATTGTCATCCCGGACGAAATGCTCGCAGCGCAGCGGAGAGCACTGAGATCGGGGATCAACTCAGACACAATCCAGGCTTCCGAGTGGTTCCCGGATCGCGCCCAAGTGCCAGGTTGTGCCGGTGCGCGTCCGGGATGACAGATGCCCGGAGCCCCAACTCGTCATGGCCGGGCTCCGACCCGGCCATCCATTTTGCAGTCCGGCACCGCGTCCAAGATTGTTCTGTGTCAGCACCGTCTGGATGGCCGGGTCGGAGCCCGGCCATGACGAACTAAATGAAGATCTGCCTCGCGCCACCCATCCTCCGCCGCTCAGCGTGAAACCCTATTCCGCCTTCTCGACTGTCAGGCGGAGGGTTTTGGTTTCGCCTGGGACGAGGTGGAAGGGCCACGTCATGCCATTGGCGGTCACGATGTGCGATACGCTCTCGTCGATGATCTTGAGTTGCTCGCTTACCGGCAGACGTAATTCGAAATCGACGGCGGCGGTCTTGTGGTTTTCGACCACAATCTCACCGGTGGTGCGTTCTCTGTTGCCGGAGCTGCGCCGGATCGTTTCGCGGCTGATCTGCTTTCCCCGGACGTAGACATCGAGCGCGTTGCCAAGCTCGAGCTCTATCGGACTATCGATCGAGAAGTCGCGAAAGCCGGTACGGTTCAGCACTACCGGTGCGTTGTCGCCCGACAATTCCGTGGCGGTGAACAGGCCTGCGGGGAGCGCCAACCCGAGATTGTTCTTTTTGGAGTTCTTCATCCGCAGCATCACCGATGCGGCATGCTGTTCTTCATCGGAGGGAACTTCGATGTAATAGACGCGCGCGAACGGAACGTCCTTCTGGTCGAGCAACTGGATCTGCTTGGTCTGGCGGGCGTTGACGTCGGTGGTGCCGTTCAAGCTGTAGAGCTTGTAGTCGCCGAGGTCTTGCGAGGCGCGCATGCCGGTGACGGCGACGGTTTCCATGCTGTCGGCCATCATTGCCGGAGCCGGCGGTGGAGGTGGTGGCGGCGGCAGCCTGGCGTCAGCAAACCGTCCGATGTCTTGCATCGCCATAAGCAGCTTATGCCAGCGGATATCCGTCGGCCAGCAATAGCCCCAATGATAGAGGTGCTTGGGTTCGACCGCTTTGTCTTCACCTTCCTGGCGCGCTACCGTTCCGGCGACGATGTCGAGCGGCACGTCCTTGAAACTGGTTTCGCCGGCATTGATCAGCGTGACCCAGCCGGACAGATCGAGGCGGTCGCCGTGAATACGTGCGACGTAATTCGCCGCCCAGTTCACGTTGGTGGCGAGATAGCTGAGCTTGATCGTATAGCGTCCCGCCTCGCGCGCATTGGTGCGGATCGACAGTGTCGGCGTATCGCGCAAGCCGTCCGGCACTTTCGCGAAGACGAGCCGTTCCGGCAAACCACTGCAGCCAAGCGCTTCATAGGTGCCGCCGAAATCGAGCACCACGCCATTGGGACCAGTGCGGATCACGGCTTTGCGTTCGTTGGTCTTACCCGTCTTCTTGTCGGTACGCACCAGCGTGACCGTTTCACCAACCGACTTGCCGATCAGAGCCCCAGGGCTCAACAGATCGTAATCGAAATTGCGCTCGAGGAGCGGCACCGGAAGACCGTCGATGGCAGCAGTCTGCGGAATGATGGTTGAGGCGACGCCGCGAAATTCGATGGTTGCCGGTCCGGTTGGCACGTCGATGGTGCGGGTCTCGGTGATGAATGCGAGCCCTTCATCGGGCGCGGGATCAGCAAACGTGGAGGGATCACCCTCGCCGCCCGAATGATAGACGGTGACGCGCACACTGTCGGGCCGCTCCGAAACCTGGGCGGCAGACGGTGTCAGGGCGACCAGCCCCGCGAGGACGAGCGCGCGCCACATCGCGGGGATCAGCCGGTGACGACGGTGAAGGTCAGAACGGTTTCGCCATTGGCCGGGACGGGAACGCTCCAGCCGAGGGTCGCCGCATCGATGCGGCGGCTTTTCAGGTTTTCCTTTTCGACGTCATGGTCGCGCCAGAAACCGCCTTGGCGGAACTCGACCGTTGCCGGCACCGATTTGGCGTTGCGGAAAACGTAAGACATCTCGTAGCGGGTTTTCTTGCGGCTCGACGTCAGTTCCGACGACACTACCGTTCCTTGCGCGGTGACATCGAATGCTTCGCCGATCTTGACCGCCACTTCCGATCCGCCGGGCGAATGGTCGATGGAGTTTTCGCCGAGGAATTTCGCCTCGCCGGCTGCGTCGCGCATGTAGACGCGGATGGTGCCCTTGGGCAGCGCGCGGTCGCGATTGACGAAGTTCAGCACCACGTCGGCGTGATTGGGATGGGGATCGCTGTTGAGCCAGCCGGCGCGGTATTCGTAGACCTTCTGGGTCTTGACGCCTTGCAGATCGAGGAAGCTCACCTGCTTGGTCTGGTTCTCGGCGACCGTCAGCCGTTCGGGCAGATCGTAGATGAGATAATCCGCCAACTCCTTGTCGCCGGAAGGCTGCGTGCCGGCTTTGCGGGTGCCGTTGCGGGGACGGTTGTAGCTGTAGTAGCTGGGATTGCTGCCCTCCATCACACCGGCAACAAGCTGGGTCTTGGCGTTCTTGTAGGAAACACCGGACTGGTTGGTCAGCGTGATCCAGCCTTGCAGGGTCATGGCGCCGCGGCCTTCATCGAACAGAGCGACGTAATCGGCCTTCCAGTTCATGCCGGTGGTCAGATAGCTGAGGGTCACATCGCGCGGCCCCGCATCGTGCGCCTGCACAGTCACCGACAAGGTCGGATTGGCGCGCAGATTTTCCGGGATGGACGAGAACACGACGCGGGTCGGAATGCCGTCATCGCGCAAGACCTCGATGCGGTCGCCGATTTTCAGCACCACGCCCTCGTTGACGCTGAGAACGGTGGCAAGTTCCGGCGTTTCGTGGCCGGTCGCCGGATTGGTGCGGATGATCTTGATCTGCTTGCCGACCGCCTTCTCCATCATCTTGGACGGCGTCAGCAGGTCGTAATCGAAATTCTGCTCGACCACCCCGAGGTCCTTGCCGGTCAGCGCGACAGTCTCGGGACGGATGTGGGCGGAGACATTCTTGAACTCCAGCCGCTGGCGGCCCGCCGCAATATCGAGCCGGCGCATGTCCTGCACCAGCGCGAGGTCCGAATTGTAGATGGTCAGCGCGATCGTCTGCGCCGGATCGGCGGCCACCGCCGCAGCGGCAAGCGCCAGCATCGAAACGGCCGAGAACACCATGCGACGCATGAAGGCCCCCCAGTTCGCATCCACCGTCAGAATCGCATCGGACGGCGGTTTTGTCGAGGCCGGATGACGGTTTTTCCATTTTCGCGAACGTCTTGCGGCTGCATCGGGGCGCCATTACGGTTCGTCCGGCAGCCCCTCGGAAACAACACATGGATTTTCGCCCCGACGCCCTCGCCGCCATCGGCAACACGCCGCTGATCCGGCTGCGCCGCGCCTCCGAGGAAACCGGCTGTGAAATTTTCGGCAAGGCGGAGTTCTTCAATCCGGGCCAATCGGTCAAGGACCGCGCCGCGCTTTACATCGTCAAGGATGCCATCGCCCGTGGCGCGCTGAAGCCGGGCGGCGTGATCGTGGAAGGCACGGCGGGCAACACCGGCATCGGCCTCGCGATGGTCGCCAACGCGATGGGCTTCCGTACCGTGATCGTCATTCCCGAAACCCAGAGCCAGGAAAAGAAGGACGCCCTCCGGCTTTACGGCACCGAGCTGATCGAAGTGCCGGCGGTGCCGTATCGCGATCCCAACAACTACGTGAAAATTTCCGGCCGCATCGCGGAACAACTCGCCAGGACCGAACCCGCGGGCGCGATCTGGGCCAACCAGTTCGACAACACCGCCAACCGGCAAGCCCACATCGAAACCACCGGCCCCGAGATCTGGACGCAGACCAAAGGCCTGGTCGACGGCTTCGTGGCGGCGGTCGGCACCGGCGGCACGCTGGCGGGCGTCGGCATCGCGCTCAAGGAAAAGAGCCCGGCGATCCGCATTGCGGCGGCCGATCCGCTCGGTGCGGCGGTTTATTCCTGGATCAAGACCGGCGAACTCAAGGCGCACGGCTCCTCGATCACCGAAGGCATCGGCCAGAACCGCGTCACCGCCAACCTCGACGGGGCGCCGATCGACGATGCCTATGAAATTCCCGACGAGGAGATGCTGCCGATCGTGTTTGACCTGCTCGAGCACGAAGGCCTGTGCGTCGGCGGTTCGACCGGCATCAATGTCGCAGGCGCCATTCGCATGGCGAAAGAAATGGGACCGGGGCATACCATCGTCACGGTTCTCTGCGATTACGGAACGCGCTATCAGTCGAAACTCTTCAATCCGGAGTTCCTCCGCAGCAAAAATCTGCCGACGCCGCCCTGGCTAGGGCCCCGGCCAACCATCACGGTCCCATTCGAAAAATGAACCCGCTTGTAACGCCACTCTGGCTTGCCGAACGCCGCGCCGATCCTACGGTGAAGGTGCTCGATTGCTCCTGGTACATGGCCGCGCAAAAGCGCATTCCCGCCGCCGAATTCGCCGCCGGACATATTCCGGGAGCGCAGTTCTTCGACATCGACGCGCAGTCGGATGCCTCCAGCCCCTACCCGCATATGCTGCCCTCGCCGCAGCAGTTCGAGAAAGCGATGGCGGCGTTCGGCATCGGCGACGACACGACGGTGATGGTCTACGACACCTCGCCGATGTTCTCGGCGCCGCGGGTGTGGTGGATGCTGCGCGCCTTCGGGCATGAGAAGGTCGTAATCCTCGACGGCGGGATGAAAGCCTGGAAGGCCGTCGACTATCCGGTGGTCGACCGCGCCACGCCGCAGCAGCCGACGGCGACGTTCACCGCCAAGCCGAACCCGGCGCTGGTGCGCTCGTTCGACGACATGATGCGAATCGCCCGCGACGGCTCGGCGCAAATTCTCGATGCCCGCGGCGAACCGCGCTTCTATGCCCGCGAACCGGAGCCGCGTCCTGGTCTGCGCGGCGGACACATTCCGGGCGCCAAGAACGCCCACTACGCCACCCTGATTGCCGCGGATGGAACCTTGAAGCCGGCGGACGAGCTGAAACGCCTGTTCGAATCAAAGGGCGTCGATCTCAGCGCGCCGATCGTCACCAGCTGCGGTTCGGGTGTGACCGCTGCCATCGTGATGCTGGCGCTTGTGGTCGCAGGAGCGCAGGATGTCGCGCTCTATGACGGCTCCTGGTCCGAATGGGGTGCCCGGCCCGAGGCGCCGGTCGAAACGGAATAAGCGCCATGGCAAAATCAAAACGCTTCCTGCCGATGACGGTGACGTTCCTGGAGATGAAGGCCAAGCCGGCCGTGATCCCGCCGCCGCATCCCTCCACCAAGGTGGCGATCCTCAAGGCCGAGAAACCGCCGGTCCATTTCTATCGCTATCTCTATGACACCATTGGCGAGCCCTATTTCTGGGTCGACCGCCGACGTCTGGACGATTCCGCGCTCAAGGAGCTGCTCTATAGCCCGACGCTGGAACTGTACGTGCTGTATGTCGACGGCAATCCGGCGGGGATGGCCGAACTCGATTTCCGCCAACCGCACCTCGCCCTGTTGGCCTATTTCGGCTTGATGCCGGAATTCATCGGCCGGCATCTGGGGTATTACTATCTCTACCACACCGTGCAGAACGCCTGGGCGCGGCCGATCTCGACGCTGTTGGTTAATACCTGCACGTTGGATCATCCAAGGGCGCTGCCGCTCTACCAGCGGATGGGATTTGTCCCTTATTCCCGCGAGGAACGCAGCGTCGAGTTGCTTTAACGGCGAATTTACCGCAACACTGCCCCCAAAAGACGACGGCGCCCGGGCGCAAGCCCAGGTGCGCGCCGCGTCGCATTGAGGGGTTCCGATGAACACGACTGAGACTGCCGCGCCAGCGCATCCACAGAAGCTCTGGCATGGTCATCCGCATTTGTTGAAATTGCTGTTCTCCACCGAGATGTGGGAACGGTTCGGTTATTACGGCATGCGGGCCGTGCTGGTCCTTTATCTGGTCCAGCATTTCGTGTTCTCGGATCAGATCGCCAACGGCCTCTATGGCGCCTTCGCCTCCCTCGTCTACCTGACCCCGCTGATCGGCGGCTTCATTGCCGACCAGTTCATCGGCCCCAAACGCGCGGTGAAGACCGGCGCCATCCTGATGTCGATCGGCTACATGATGCTCGCCTTTACCGGCGGCGATGCGGCCAAGCCGTTCGTGGTGATCGACAATCATCGCTACGAAGTTGCGGTGGAAGCCCATGGCGACGACACCACGCAGTTCCTGGTTCAGAACGGCGCGAAGTACAAGATCGTCGGCAACGAAGACAAGACGATCTCGATCCAGAATGCGCCTGCCGGCGTGCCGGCCACGATTGCGGACGGCCATTACAAGTTCGACGGCGAACGCAATCCGCTCAACGTCTTCCTGCTGTTCATTTCGCTGGCTCTCGTCATCGTCGGCAACGGCTATTTCAAGCCCAACATCACCAACATTCTCGGCACCCTCTACGAGCGCACCGACCGAAAACGCGATGCCGCCTACACGATCTTCTATATGGGCATCAATCTCGGTTCGATCATCTCGCAGACCTTCGTGCCGTTGTTCGCCATCTGGTTCGGCTATCGCTGGGGCTTCGTGCTGGCCGGTATCGGCATGTGCTTCGCCTGGGCACGGTTCCAGTTTGCCGGGCCGCAGCTCGAGCCCTACGGCAATCCGCCGGCCGGGGCCAAGAACATCAACTTCCTGTTCTATGTCGGCACTCTCTGCGCCGTGCCTGTGGTCTGGTTCCTGCTCAACAACACCATGACCACCGCCGCCGTCGCGCGGGAGGTCGCTTCGACCGGCGTCATCGGCTTCCTGATGAGCCAGCCGGTGCTCGGACAGGTGATGTTCGTCGCCTTCTTCGCGGCCATTATCGGCCTGCCGGTGTGGGCCTTCTTCAGCCTCAAACGCGAAGACCGCAACCGCATGATCGTCGCCTGCGTTTTGACCTGCTTCTCGGTGGTGTTCTTTACCCTGTTCGAGCAAGCCGGTTCGTCGCTGACACTCTACGCCGACCGCAACACCGATCTCGTGATCCTGTCGCCGTTCCGGGTGTTCGATCACGATATGAACCTGTTCGGGGTCATTATTCCGGCGGTCTGGGGCTATGTCATGCCCGCCGGACAGGTCCAGATCTTCAATCCGCTGTTCATCGTCGCCTTCGCGCCGCTGTTCACGTTGAGCTGGAACTGGCTGAATAAGCGCAACGCCGAGCCCAACGTGCCGGTCAAGTTCGCCATCGGCCTGATCCTGGTCGGTCTCGGCTTCCTGGTGCTGGTGTTCGGCGCCAAGTTCCACGGCGCCGACTTCAAGGTGCCGCTGTTCTGGCTGGTGTTCGCCTACTACCTGCACTCGATGGGCGAACTTTGCCTGTCGCCGGTCGGCCTTTCGGCCGTGTCGAAACTGTCGATCCCGAAACTGGTCGGCATGATGTTCGGCGTCTGGTTGATGGCCTCGGCCGTGGCGCAGTATGTCGGCGGCATCGTCGCCCAGCTCGCATCGACTGAGACCGTCGGCGGCAAGGTACTGAATGCCCAGGTTTCGCTCGAAACCTATATGGGCGTTTTCCAGACCATCGGCATTGCCGGCCTCATCGCCGGTGTGGTCGCCATCCTGCTGTCGCCCATCCTCAAGCGGGGAATGCACGGCATCAGGTAAGCTTGCTTGCGCCGGGCCAAAATCAGCGTTACGGCTGCCGTTTGAAGCATTTCAGGCGGCAGCCGTGAATTCCAAACCGAAAAAGCCCGAGACCATTGCCGTAGGCGCCGGACGGATGAGCGCCGAGCATTTCGGCACCGTCAACACACCGGTCTACCGCACTTCCACCATTCTGCATCCGACCCTCGCCTCGCTCCGGAACGAAGAGGCGGCGCGCTATCAGTATGGCTGCCTCGGCACCCCGACGACCGAGAGCCTTGAGCATGCCGTTGCGGAACTCGAAGGCGCGGCCCGCACCGTCAGCGTCCCCACCGGGCTCAACGCCATCACCACGGCGATCCTCAGCGTGGTCGCCGCGGGCGATCACATACTGATGGTGGACAGCGCCTATGGTCCCGCCCGGCGCTTCTGCAACGGCGCCTTGAAGCGCATGGGCGTCGAGACCACCTATTACGATCCATTGATCGGGGCCGGCATCGAAGCGCTGCTCAAGCCCAACACCAAGGTGGTGTTCTGCGAAAGCCCCGGCTCCCTCACGTTTGAAGTTCAGGACGTACCGGCCATCGCCGAAGTCGCGCACAAGCACGGTGCCGCGGTCCTGATGGACAACACCTGGGCGACGCCGATCTATTTCAACGCCCTGAAGCACGGCGTCGACCTGTCGATCCAGGCGGCCACCAAGTACATCGGCGGCCATTCCGACGTGATGCTGGGTACCGTCAGTGCCAACGAAACCTATGCCAAGCGGCTGGAGACGTTCGTCCACGACATGGGCCTCTATGCCAGCGGCGACGACTGCTTCCTGGCGCTGCGCGGCCTCAGGACCATGCCGGTGCGTCTGGCGCGCCATTGGGGCAACGGCCTGACGCTGGCGCGCTGGTTGATGGAACGGCCGGAAGTCGCGCGCGTGTTGCATCCGGCGCTGGAAAGCGATCCCGGCTACAAAATCTGGAAACGCGATTTCACCGGCGCCTGCGGCCTGTTCGGCGTGGTGCTGAAGCCGATCAGCGATGAGAAACTCACCGCCTTCATGAACGGGCTGACGCACTTCGGCATGGGCTATTCCTGGGGCGGCTTCGAAAGCCTGATCGTCCCGGCACACTTCGTACGCACGGTGAAAACGTTCCAGGCCGATGGGCCGGTTCTTCGCATTCACGCCGGACTGGAAGACACCGGCGACCTGATTGCCGATCTCGAAGCCGGGTTCGCCCGCATGGAGGCCGTATGACCGACACGATCAGCCGCGAGAAGTTCCTCAATGCCGTGAAGTTCAATGCCGACGGCCTGGTGCCGGCGATCGCGCAAAGCTGCTCGACCGGCGCGGTGCTGATGATGGCGTGGATGACCCGCCATACGCTGGAGGAGACGCTGGCGACCGGCCACGTCACCTACTGGTCGCGCTCGCGCCAGAAGGTGTGGCGCAAGGGCGAAAGCTCGGGACACGTTCAGCGGCTGGTGGAAGCGTTCGTCGATTGCGACGGCGATACGATTTTGCTGCGGGTGGATCAGATCGGCCCCGCTTGCCATACCGGTGCGCCGACGTGTTTCTTCAGGAAGCTGGGGGACTGACGGACAGTCTTCAGTTCCCCCGCGAGGAAGGAAAGAATATGGACAAGCGGGCTTCGGCTGCTTAATTATTGCTTCGTGCTGTGGCGCTGCGGGCTCCTTCGGGACCGATAACAATACGCTCCTCGGCGGCAGGTCGTCCGTCGTTTGCGGAGCTGTGCCATGACTCCTTCTTCAAATCCTTCGGGCGAAAATCGCCGCGGCTACGACCGCTGGGCTTCCATCTACGACGGTTATGTCAATTCGACCGTCTTTACCGACGACATCTTTTTCCCACCGGTCTGGGCGCATCTGAGCGGCCGCAAGGTGCTGGAACTCGGCTGCGGTACGGGACGGCATACCGTGCGGCTGGCCGCGGCTGGCAACGCCGTGACCGGCCTCGATGTTTCGCCGGGCATGCTGGCCGAGGCACGCAAGAAACTCGCCGACTATTCCAACGTCACACTGATCGAAGGCGATCTGCTATCAACGCCACTCGAAGGCTTCGATGCCGTGGTGACGGCGCTGGTGCTGGAGCATATTGCCGATCTCGACGCATTCTTCAGTGCCGTCAGCCGCGCCTTGAACGATGGCGAAGCGCTGTATCTTTCGGAAATCCATCCCGAACGCATTGCCGGCGGAACGCAGGCGAACTTCGTCGATGCGCAAACCGGCGAAACGGTTCGACTAAGAAGTTTCGCCCATGCCGAAGCGGATATCGTTGCGGCGGCGACGAGCGCCGGACTGCGGCTGACGGCGCAGCAAGATATCATCGGCGACGATCGCCTTCCCCATCACAACCCTGACTGGGCGCGCCATGTGGGGAAGAAGATGATCCGGATTTGGGTGTTTGGAAAAAGCGGCGAATAGCGAGCGAACGGTCGCACTACCCACCTCGATCGTCATGGCCGTCCTTGAGGCGGCCATCCATGCCGAAATCCGCACAATGGACGAGATGTCGGCACCGCCTGGATGGCCGGGTCGAACGCCCGGCCATGACGAGTTGGGGGCACTCCTTGCGGGGAATAGAGCGAGGCTCACCAGCATCAGCACGCGCGTGACTGCACCTGGGTTCCCTTCCCCTCCGCGCTACGCGCTTCGGCCGGGAATGACAGTTTGGTGTAGCTTGAGCAGCTTCGCTCTTACCCGAAATACTTCGCCAGATACTCGTTGAGGAACTTGTCCTTGGGGTCGAGCTTCTTGCGCAGGGCGATGAAGTCGTTGAACTTGGGATAGAGCGCTTCGGCTTCGTCGCGCGTCATGGTGTGGAACTCGCCCCAATGCGGGCGGCCGCCATAGCGCTTGAGGATTGCTTCGCAAGTGCCGAACAACGGACCAGCGTGGACCTTGGCGTATTGATGTACGCCGATGGTGGCGCAGTCGCGGCCGTAGAACGGGCTGAGCCAGACGTCGTCGGCTTTCACGGTGCGGAAGACGAGCGGGAAACTGGTCGACAGCTTCTTCTTGCGGATGACCTCGACGATCTCCTGCAACGCCTCGGCGCCTTTTTCGTACGGCAGCGCGTATTCCATGGCATTGAACTTGACCGTGCGCGGGGTCGGAAACACTTCGTGGCTCCAGCGCACTTTCTGCTTGCGCCGCATCAGCGCCGCGAACAGGCGATGCGCCGGGCGCACCAGATGCGGCATCATCCTGAGCAGCTCGGCACCGGCGGCAAAGGCGTATTCCTGCGGCCGGCGGATTTCGCCGCGATTGTAGAGCGTGCGAGCGCTGTGGCGGGTCGGGGCGTGCGCCTCGGTCTCGTTGAGCGACTTGCACACCACCACATCGCTGTGCGGGAACCAGTAGAACTCGAAATGCCGGTTGGCTTCGACCAGACCGTCGAGCTTGCGCAGGATCTCTTTCGCCGGGCTCTGGAAGTAGCGCCGCTGCAGCTTGTAGACCGGCCGCACCGCCATATCGATTTCGGTCATGACGCCGAACAATCCCAGCGCCAGCCGCCCGGCGGCGAAGATCTCGGAATTCTCCTGCGGCGAGCAATGCAGCACTTCGCCGTTGGCGAGCAGCAGGCGGAAGCTGGCGACGGCGCCGGAAAAACACGGGTGCGTCAGACCGGTGCCGTGCGTGCCGGTAGCGACCGCACCGCCCAACGTCTGGCGGTCGGTATCGCCCATGCTGTCGAGGGCGTAGCCCAACGGGTGCAGCAGCGAGCCGATGCCCCACAACGGCTGCGCGCCGCCAATCGAAGCCACCTCACGCTCGGGATCGAAGCCCTTGAGACCGGCAAAGGCCGCGAGATCGATCAGGATACCGTCGGTCTGGTTCAGCGGCGCGAACGAATGCCCGGCTCCTGGAAAGCGGACATGGCCTTCGGCCATGCGCACCGTCGCGGCGAGATCGAGTTCATCCTTGGGCGCAATAATATCGCGCGGGCGGAAGCTGACGCTCCCCGACCAGTTGGTCCATTTGCCACCGACGATCTTCATGACACCCGTTTAATCAGATAGGCGCGGCTTGTAGCCCGTCGGTACGCCACGTCAACGGGCGGCAGCGGATCGCGACAACATGGTGTTGCATAACTGGGATGCCGGGAACGCAGCAACGGGCGGAATGCGAGCGTTTTGGTGGGTTAGTACTGGCTTGCCGAGGCGTAGCGCGCGTCACCGGCCCGCCTTCGTCGAACTGGCTACGGCGCGGTCTTCGCGCGCTGCCGCGCGCGAAGACTGGTGACCCCGGCGTGACTCGAACACGCAACCTGCGGCTTAGAAGGCAGCTGCTCTATCCAGTTGAGCTACGGGGCCAATGGTCAGCGTTAATGCGACCAGGGAACCTTCCTATCATAACGGAAGTTGTCGGCGTAGGCCTTGGGCTTCGGAACCGGCCGCAAAGGTTCGAACAGATCGTACGGGATATTGTGCTTAACGGCGTAGGCCGTGGCCTCTTCCCGCGTGTCGAATTCGAGCTGCACCTGGCTCAGCATGTCCGACGAGCTCGTCCACCCCATCAAGGGATCGATGCGGCGCGGCGACGCCGGCTCGAACTCCAGCACCCACGCCTTGGTGCGGGCTTTGCCCGACTGCATGGCATTGCGGGTCGGCTGATAAATGCGCGCGCGCACGAGAGCCTCCTGATCGGTTCAAATCACGTTCCGCCATCTTACACGAAGATGGCTTGCCGAGCCGAAGCTCGCAGCAACAAGTCCGCCTTCGCCAAACTGGCTACGGCGCGGCAGCCTTCCCTCGCTTCCGCGAGCGAAGGCTGGTCGGGGCGGTGTGATTCGAACACACGACCCTCTGCTCCCAAAGCAGATGCGCTACCAGGCTGCGCTACGCCCCGCGACGGTCTTCGCCGTACACGAAATCGTGGTCCTCGCGCAACCCTCAGGGCCGATTTAGGGACCGTTGCCGAAAATCTTGCCGTGGACTTTCTCGCCTGCCGCGATCCCGAGCGCGCGGGCCCGGCCGCCATTGATCTCGAGCACCGCCTGTACCGGCTCGCTCGACGGCACCGGCTCTTCCGAATAAGGAATGGCATTCTCGGCAATGGTCGAAATGGTGCCGTCGGCTTTGATGAAAAGCATATCCAACGGCAAAATCGTGTCCTTCATCCAGAACGAGGCGTACTGCTCCTTGCGGAAGTCGAACAGCATGCCCTCGTCCGCCGGCATGGTTTTGCGGAACATCAGCCCGACACGACGGGTTTCGTCGGTGTTGGCAAGGGCGACGGTGAATTTCACCGGGCCGTTGGGCGTATCGACCACCAGTGGAATTTGACGCAAACCGGTCTGCGGCTGTCCGGCCGGCGAGCATCCCGACAGAAACAGCAGGGCCGCTACAGCCACCAGCAATCGACGCATGACACACCTTCCGCCCAGTACGGCGGATTCCATACGACACTTCGGCGGGATTCAGGAGTCCAGAACGGTGATTTCGGCGGCCAGTTCGCCTTTGGGACCATCGCCGGCGCGGACCCGCACCCGCTGGCCCTGACGCAGCTCGCGAATGCCGCTCCGCCGCAAGGTTTCCATGTGGACGAACACGTCCGGCGTGTCCGGTCCGCGGCTGACGAAACCGTAGCCCTTGCCGCGGTTGAACCACTTCACGGTGGCATCAAACGCCGGCCCATGCGGTTCGGCGACATACCGCGCAGCCCTTTGCGCCGGCGGTTCGGACGGCTGGGCGGTGGAGTTGTCGAGCGAGATCAGCCGGCGCGCCTGCAGACCCTTGGGACCTTGCACGGCCTCGCATACCACCTTGGCGCCTTCATAGGCCGCCTTGAAGCCCGACTGGCGGACACACGTCTGATGCAGGAGGATGTCGCCCTGGGTTCCGCTCGACGGCTTGATGAAACCGTAGCCCTTCGTGAGGTCGAACCATTTGATCTGTCCCACCACCTCAAGCGTTACGTCCGCCGACGTCACGGCTGCAATATTCGTTTCCATCCCCGTCCCCGAATTAAGGCTTCGTGCCTTGCATCTTAAAATAAGGTTAACATAGCTCCCTAAGGTAGTGAAGCCAAACTGTCGCATAGTCATCATTAAACTTCAATCTCAGATTGCACTGGGCCGCGATAAAATCGATGAAGAAAATCATGGAGTTAAATGGAACAGCGGACATTGACGCCCCTCCGGCGCGGGTTTGGGCGGCGCTGAACGACCCGGTTGTTCTGGCCGGATGCGTTTCCGGTTGCGACAGTTTTGAGAGAATTGGACCCCATGAATACGCTGCCGTGGCGACCGCGAAAGTCGGCGTCGTTCGCTCGCAGATCGGCGTCAACATTACTTTTACGGAAAGCGATCCGCCTCGCCGGGCGGTTTTCACGATGCGTGCAAAAGGCACTCTCGGGTCCGGTGAAGCGGCAGTAACGGTGCACCTCGATGCGAGCGATGACGGGACCAATCTCCGCTACACTGGGCAAGCAAAACTCGGCGGACAGTTGGGCCGCCTGGTCCAACACTGGGGGCGCGACATGATCGAGGAATTGCTGCGCGAGTTCTTCCGCCGCTTCGCAGCCGCTATTCCGACGGAAACCCTGACCGTGCCAAGCGAACCGCCGCCCATGCGAATGGCACCGAAACCAGCGCCGCTGCCGCCGCCGACAATGCGCAAAAAAGCGTTATGGATCGGGCTCGGAGCGGCTGCCGGCGCGGCGGTCACGGCTGCGGCGGCGGTTGTGCTGACACGGCGGGGATCGCGTTGAACAACGAAGCTGGCATCGATGCTGCGGAAGCCGCCGAACGCTGGTTGAACGATGGGCGCGGTGTCACGCTTGTGACCGTGATGTCGACGTGGGGATCGGCGCCGCGCCTGCCCGGCAGCCAGATGGCGGTGCGCGACGACGGTGCCTTCGCCGGATCGGTTTCCGCCGGCTGCATCGAGGGCGCCGTGATCGAAGCCGCGCTCACCGCGCCGACATGCCGGCGCCTTGCATATGGTATCGCCGACGAAACCGCCTGGTCGGCCGGGCTGACCTGCGGCGGACGGATCGAACTTTTGGTCGAACCGCTCGCCGGCGACGCGGCCCACGAAGCCGTGGCGACATGGAATGCATTGCGCCGCCGAGGCCGGATCGCCGTGCGCGCGGTGGAACCGACCAGCGGGGCTTGCCGCATCATCGATATCGATGCGGAGACCGATGCCCTCGCCGCCTGCGCCCGGGACGCGGCACTTCGCGATCGCTGTGGCGAGATTTCTTGCGGCGGCCAAACGTGGTTTCTCACCGTCGCCAATCCACCGATCGATCTGGTGATTGTCGGCGCCGTGCATATCGCGCAAGCCTTGGTGCGCATGGCCGCCCCGCTGGCCTATCGGTTCCGCATCATCGATCCGCGACCGGCATTCGCGACGGCGGAACGCTTTCCAGGCGTCACTCTCACGCACGCCTATCCCGACGAAGCTATCGCCAAGGCGCCGCTTCATGCCCGCAGCGCGGTGGTGGTGCTCGCGCATGATCCCAAGATCGACGACCCAGCCCTGATCGCGGCACTCAACTCAGCCGCGTTCTATATCGGCGCGCTCGGCTCACAGAAGACCCAGGCGGCGCGCCGCGAACGGCTGAAGGCCGAGGGTTTCGGCGACGACGACCTCGCCCGGCTGCATGGTCCGGTGGGACTGTCCATCGGCTCCAAAACACCGGAAGAGATCGCCGTTTCAATCATCGCCGACATCATCAAGACGCAGCATCGGGCTTAGCTCGCGTCCGCGTTCGCCGTCTTGCTGCGGGCATTGCGGGGCTGGAGTTCGGCCGGGGTGAGGACGCCGTCGTGGTTCTTGTCGATCCGGTCGAACAGCGCTTCGTCCTGCGCCGCGAATTCCTTGATCGAGAGCAGTCCGTCTTCGTCGCTATCGAGCCGCCGGAACAAGCGCACATTGGCGCTGGCGTAGCGCTCCTCCTCACCCTTCACAAAGGCTTCGAGCGCCAAGGTCTGACCGCCGCCGGCGCTTTGCGCAAAGCGTTTGGCGATCGCCGCATCGAGTTCCGTGTGCGTGACGCGGCCATCCATGTTGGTGTCGTTGTCGCGACAAAAGCCCGACACGCCTCGGCTGCTGCCACCGAGCGCGAGATCGCGTACCGAACAGGAGACGAAGCCGGTGCCGTCGCGATCAATCTGAACGAAGCGTACGCGCTGCGCCGCACCGTATTCGGCGAGCGTCAGCTTGCCGTCGCCGTTCCAATCAAGCCGGTGGAACATCGCTTCGTTCGACTTGCGGAATTCCGTCGTGCGTTCGGCCATGAACTGCTCGAGCGACATCGTCGGCCCTTTATGCGTCGCCGAGGCGAAGCGGTAGCCAAGCACATTGTTCATCTCGGCGCGGGTCACCCGGCCGTCCTTGTTGAGATCGAAATCCCGTATCATGCGGACGGCGCCGCGTTCGTTTGTCCGCTCCAAACCCTGCATCGGGCCGTCGTCGGCCGGCTTGTTGCCCGCCGCCCAAGAGGCCGCCGCCCCCGCCATCAGCAACGCACTCATGATCAATCCGGTTCTGTTCATTGTGCTAACCCCTAGATCGAATGCGCCTCCAATATCGCGCCCAGGTTGTCACAGAACTTTTCCAGAACAAAATTCTTCCTTCGCAAACCCAGCGCCGATTTGTCTGTCGACAAACTTCGTCACAATTGTGCCTTTGCGACTGACGAGCACCTCGCCGACAATGAGGCATGGTAGAGTCACCGATGATGAAACCGGACGAATCGAAGCCACACATCCTGGTGGTCGAGGACGCGCGCGACATCCGCGAGCCCTTGGCGCGCTATCTGCGTGAGAACGGCTACCGCTCCACCACCGCTCCCGACGCCGCGGCCGCACGCAAGGTGATGAAGGCCTCCGCCATCGACCTCGTGGTGCTGGACATCATGATGCCGGGCGAAGACGGCCTGTCGCTCTGCCGCTCGATCCGCGAAACGTCCCAGACCCCCGTCATTCTCCTCACCGCCCGCGGCGAAGAAGTCGACCGCATCATCGGCCTGGAGATGGGTGCCGACGACTACATGCCGAAGCCCTTCTCGCCGCGCGAGCTGATCGCCCGCATCGCAGCGGTGCTGCGGCGGACCCAAGCGCTGCCGCCGCGCCAGAAGCCGCCAACGGCCGCAATGATCCGCTTCGGCGACTGGACCCTCGATACCGGACAGCGTGAACTGATCGGGCCGGATGGCGTGGCTCTGCCGCTGTCGAGCGGCGAATTCCGCCTGCTCACGGCGCTCATCGAGCGGCCCAAGATCGCGCTGTCGCGCAACCAGCTCCTCGACCTTACCAAAGGCCGTGATGCCGATCTGTTCGACCGCTCGATCGACAACCACGTCAGCCGCCTTAGGAAGAAGATCGAACCCGATCCCAAGAACCCGCGCTACATCAAGACGGTGTGGGGCGGCGGCTACATCTTCGCCGTGGACCCGGTCACCGAATGAGCTCCCGCTTGCGCCTGTGGCCGCGGACTCTCGGCATGCAGCTGATCGTGGTCATTTCGCTGGCCATCTTTCTCAGCAACGGCGCCGTCGCGTTGTGGTTCGAACTCGGAGCCGAACGCCTGAACGAAGCCGATCTGGTCCAGCGTATGCTGGAGCGCACCAGAGACCTTTCCAGCATGATGACCTCCATTCCCCCCAAGGCGCGGGTGGCGGCCGCCACGGCTATGGAAGGCCGGTTCTGGCGGTACCGGGTGCAGCCGACCGCGCACGACCGCGTGCCGATGTCGCCGCAAGAAGCCAAACTTGCGGCCCGGCTCGAAGATCTCTTGCCGGCGCGCCATGCGCTAGGGCCGGTCGAAGTTCACATCCACTACGGCAAGCTGCCGGGCATGGATTTGCCGCCCGACGTGGTGCAGCCCAATACGATGTCGATGATCATGACCGTGCCGATCGTGCGCGGCAGCGAACTGGTCGCGACATTCATTCGCCCGCCCGGTCCGCCCTGGCCGACCGAAATGATCCTTGCCGCTCTGCTATCGGTGCTGATCGCTTCCGTAGCCGGCGCCTACATCGCCCGCAGAATGGCACGCCCGCTGACGAAACTGGCGGAAGCAGCCGCTGCGACGGCACGCGGCGAGACGGCCCCCCGGGTGCCAGAAATCGGGCCCGACGACGTTCGCCGGGCGGCGGAAGCGTTCAACACCATGACCGACCAGGTAACCCGGACCCTGGAAAGCCAGCGCCACCTTCTTTCGGCCGTCGGTCACGATCTCAGAACGCCGATCACGGCGATGCGGATCAATATCGAGTTCGTCTCCGATCCCGAACTGCGCGACCGGCTGCTGAAGAATCTCGAAGAGCTGCAGGTGCTGACCGAAGCCGTTTTGTCGGCGGCCCGCGGCACCGGTGGCGAACATTCGCGCCAGATCGACCTTTCCGCCCTGGTCGAAAGCATCTGCGCCGATCTCGACGACCTCGGCGAGCCGGTGGAATGGGCCGGCCACGATGCGGCGCCGCTGTCCTGCCGGGCCGGCGAAGTGCGCCGGGCGGTCCGCAATCTGGTCGAGAACGCCGTGGCGTACGGCGGCAAAGCGATGGTGTCGCTGATCGATCAGCCGGGCAGCTATGAAGTCCGGGTCGAGGACGAAGGGCCCGGCATTCCGCCCGAAGACCGTCAGCGCGTGTTCGAGCCGTTCGTGCGCCTGGAAATCTCGCGCAATCTGGAGACCGGCGGCACCGGCCTCGGCCTGACGCTGGTGAAAGCCATCGCGGAAGGTCACGGCGGCCGCATCCTCCTGGAAAATCGCGACGAGGGGCCCGGACTGCGCGCCCGCCTGATCTTCCCGCGGACACCGGCCATCGCGCCTCGGCCCGCGAAAGAACATTCGTGATCGCGGCGTCCACTTCAAGAGTGGCGGCTATCGTACTGGCGGCGGGACGTTCTTCGCGTTTACCGACCAACAAGCTGCTGGCCCTGCTTGCGGGCAAGTCGGTGATCCGCCACACCGTGGAGGCGGTGTGTGCCAGCGCCGCCGACCCGGTCATCGTCGTCACCGGACATCAGGCCGATGCGGTGCGCGAAGCACTTGCTGGGCTGCCGGTGTCGATCGCCGAAAATGTACGTTTTACGGACGGTTTGAGCTCGTCGTTGATATGTGGCGTTAACAGACTTCCCGGCGGGATCGATGGTTACGTTGTTGTGCTCGGCGACATGCCGTTCGTACCGGCAACGGTTATCGACGCGATGATCGAGGCTTTCGCGCCGGAGGCCGGCCGCGCCATCGTGGTGCCGGTTTATCAGGGACGCCGGGGCAATCCGGTGCTCTGGAGCGCTCGGTTTTGCGGCGAATTCCGCGGTCTCACCGGCGACCAAGGTGCCAAGCAGCTCATGGCGTTACACGGCGATCTTGTCTATGAACTCGAGGTCGATACCGACTCCGTTTTGACCGACTTCGACACTTTGGAAGACTTCTCCGGCCGATGAGCGATTTGCCCTATTCCACCGATCTGTTGCGGCTGGCTGCCGAAGCCCACGGCGCCGGACGGCTGCCGCAGCCCTGTCTCAGCCACACCGAAGCCAACCCGGTTTGCGGCGACAAAACCACGGTGGACCTGCATCTTGTCGGTGACCACATTGATGCCATGGCGCACGACACGCGGGCGTGTGTCCTCACCCAAGCGTCGGCGTCGATCCTGGGACAGGCCTTGGCCGGGCATTCGCTGGCCGAGCTGACCGCCTTGCGCGAGGCGGTTGCCGCCATGTTAGCGGGAGGCCCGGCGCCGGACGGCGGCTTTGCTGCGTTTGGCGTTCTCGCGGATGTTGCCCGTCACCCGGCCCGGCATCGCTGCGTGCTGCTGCCGCTCGATGCGGCGATCAAGGCGGCCGAGGGTTCGTAAGCTCAGCCGCGCCCGAACCAGCAGGCCAGCGGCCCCATGTCGAGGGTGCTGCCGCGGATTGCCGTATCACCACAGCCGAGATCGAGCGGCGTCAGGGCGCCGAGCGGGCCGAGGTCGAACGCGACCGGCTGGCGGCTGAGATTGAAGATGCCGACCAGCCTCTCCTTGCCCAGCGTACGGGCAAAGGCGAGCACCGGCAGCGGCGCGGGAATGAACTTCATCTCGCCGGTGACCAGTGCCGGTTCGGCCTTGCGGGCGGCCAGGAACTTGCGGGCATAGGCGAGCGTCGAGGCCGGGTCCTTCTCCTGCTCCGAGACCGCCAGCGCCTTGTGGGCTGGGCCGACGGGCAGCCAGGGCTTGCCGGAGGAAAAGCCGTAATTGGCCGCTGCGGCATCCCACGGCATCGGGGTGCGGCAGGCGTCGCGGCCCTTGGCGACCGGGTAATAGAGATCGCCGACCGGGTCACGCAGCTGGTCGCGGCGAAGATCGACGTCGGTGAGACCCAATTCCTCGCCTTGGTAGAGACAGACAGTCCCTTTGATGGCGAACAGCAGCGCCAGCATCAGCTTGGCCAGGGCCGGGTCGCCTTCCGGCTTGCCGCCAAAGCGGCTGACGGTGCGGGAGATGTCGTGGTTGCAGAACGCCACCACCGGCCAGTGCCGCGGATGGCCGCTGAGAAGCGCGTAGTTGCCGGTGATGAAGCCGGGGCTGAGCAGCTTCTGGCGCAGCATGAAGAAGGTGTAGCCGCCGTGCAGGCCCTCGTCCGGCGCGGCATAGGCTCCGGCGCGCTCGTAGCCCTCGGAGAACTCGCCGAACACGAAGCGGTCGCCCTCTGGCCCGTTATGCGCCTCGACGCGGCGGCGGATCTGCTCCAGCACCAGGACGTTCTCGGGCAGATTGCAGTCGAACAGGTGCTCCTGGAGATTGTCGGCGTCGGCCCAAGTGGCATCGGTGCGCATCTGCGGCGGCACCGGCGGATTGTCCCGCAGCAGCGTGTCGTGGAGATAGGCGTTGGCGACGTCGAGCCGGTAGCCGTCGACGCCGCGGTTCAGCCAGAAATCGAGCACCTTCAGCCCGGCCTCGCGCGCCTTAGGATGCTGCCAGTTCAGCTTGGGCTGCTGGCGGAGGAATTTGTGGAGGAAGTGCTGGCGCCGGGCCGGGTGATAGGACCACGCCGGACCGCCGAAAGCACTCAGCCAGTTGTTCGGCGCAGTGCCGTCTTGCTTGGGATCGGCCCAGACGTACCAATCCGACTTCTCGCCCCGCTGCATCGAATCCTGAAACCAAGGATGCTCGTCGGAGGTGTGGCAGAGGACTTCGTCGAGCACCACTTTGATGCCGCGCGCGTGCGCCTCGGCCACCAGCCGGTCGAAATCGGCCAGGGTGCCGTAATCGGGGTGGACGTCTTCGTAATCGGAGACGTCATAACCCCAATCGCGGTTTGGCGAAGGATGGATCGGCGACAGCCAGATGGCATCGACGCCCAGCGCCTTGATGTAATCGAGCTTGCCCGCCAGACCGGCGAAATCGCCCTGCCCGTCGCCGTTGCTGTCCGCGAAACTGCGGACATAGACCTGATAAACAACGGCGCCCTGCCACCAGGGTGCGGTCGTCATCAGAGATCGCAGGCCGTGGGAACGATTTTGGTCACCAGACCGTACTCGATCGCCTGTTCGGCGTTCATCCAGAAATTGCGCTCGGTATCGTTGATGACACGCTCGATGCTCTGCCCGGTCTCACGCGAAATGATCCGGTTGAGACGCTCGCGCATCTTCAGGATTTCTTCCGCCTCGATCGAGATATCCGAGGCCTGGCCGCGGACGCCGCCGAGCGGCTGGTGCAGCAGGAAGCGGGTGTTCGGCAGGCAGAAGCGGCTGTCCTTGTTGGCGCCGAGAAAGATGTGCGCGCCGGCCGAGGCGACCCACCCCGTTCCGATCGCCTTCACCCGCGGGCCGACATACCGCATCATGTCATGGATGGTGTCGCCGGCTTCGACATGGCCGCCGGGCGAGTTGATGACGACCTTGATGTCTTCGTTGTTCTCGGCCGCGAGGGCCAGAAGCTGAGCGGAAACCCGCTCGGCCATCTTCATGTCGACTTCGCCGAAGATGAGGACCGTGCGCGACTTGAACAGCGCTTTTTGGACCGGAGCCGACTGCGGCTCTGGGATTTCCACTTTGGTCTTCTCGTCTTCTTCTTCGTCGAGGCGGTACATGCGTGCTCCTATGGGGCGGACCCCCAATCCATACAGCCCCGCCAGCATGCCGTCCAGACGCTTAACGACGGGTTTCGGGCAGGTTGGTCAAAGGGTTATTCCTTGACACCAAGGCTATCCAGCGGGACGGCACCCAACGGCGCCGTCCGCGCCCGAATTCCCGTCAATGCGCCGCCGGGACCGTGCAGGTCGGGGACAACCATTTGGCATCCATGAACATCTCGTGGGTCATGGTTTGGCCCTCCCGGGTCATGGTCATGGTCTGGTGGCCGCTGTAGTGCTCGGCCGAGTCGAAGGTCATGTCGATGTGGCCCTTGCCGTTCATCTCGCCGGTGCAGACCATATCGGCACTGAACGTGTTGCCCTTCATGACCATGTTCGTGACTTTACAGGGGCTGTTGGGCCGGGTGAGCTGGGGCTTGTCGTTCTTAACCTGCTCCTCGGTCATACAAAACTTGGTGGTCATGCCGCCACCCGGGTTCATCTGGACGCCACGGGCTTTCATCTGTGCCTGCACCGCCGGCGGCATTTTCGACATGTCGGGCATCGCCGCCATGGCATTGCTCCCGCCCATCTTGGTGGTGACCTGCCAAGTCCCGACCTTGCCGTGACCCGCCAGGGCCGCCGGAGCCAAAAGAACGGCGCAAGCGGCGCCGATAACCAACACACGCATTTGCAAACCTCCCAGGTTGACTCAATCAACGCTCGATTCTGTAGGTCCGCCAGGAATGGGCCTCAAGCGAAATCGGGAAGACGGTGGCCGGAGGGGCTTGGACAACGCGGCCGCGCGGGTCCTTCAGCGGCGGCGGCGGGGCCTTGGCGGCGACGAGCCGGCCGGTCTTGAGATCGCGCAGCTTGGCGCCCTCGCCCGGCACCACGATATTCATGCCCGACGCGGCGTCACGATAGGATTCGACGGCCAGCGTGGCGTTGTCATACGCGAACACCGCGACGTGATCGGGCGCATCGATCCGTACCGGGAAATCGGCCAGGAGATAGTGCCTGATCTGGCTGAGCGCCGCTTGCGGCATGGCGTAGAGGTCGGCCGGATTGTCGGGAATGTTGAGGAGATAAACTGTCCCCTTGGCATAGTCGTTCATCAGCAGCAGCGGATTGCCCTTTGATCCTGCCGTGCCGCGGATAATCGCCCAGGAGTCGTTGGTGTAGAAGCGCACCTCAGGGAACTGGATCGGCGTTTTGGGCTGGCCCAGCGACGTGCCATTGCCGGCGCCAAAGCCGTTGATGAACTCGCGGATGCCGATCACCCGGCCGGTGGTTTCCCATTCGGCGATATTCTTGAAGCCCTTGTCCTGCATGGCGCGCAGGAAACCGGAGGTGATGACGACATTGCCGCCGGACTTCAGTTGCGCGTCGATCTTCTTGACGATGTCGGGATCGTATTTGGCTTCCTCGGTGAGCAGGACCAGCTTGGCGCCTTGCGGGAACGTCGGCGTCATCTCGCTCGGAATGCCGATGTTGCCGAGATAGTGCTGCAGGAAGTCTTCGCCGTCGGACTGGACCGGCTTGTAGCTCGGGATGCCGATCGGATGGCCGAGATCGCCGAGCGCCTTATCGACTTCCTCGAGCGAATAGCCGGCGATGCGGCCCCAGCCGAAATGGTCATCTTTGCCGAGCGATTTGTAGCCCTTGGCCATCTCGGCCCAGTTGAAGCTGGTCGGCCGCTTTTCCCACGCACTACGCCCGCCCGCTTCGACCGGATAATGCGGATTGACGAGGTCCATCCAGTTGAACAGCGTGATTTCCGGCGCTTTGGCGAACACCGTGTCCCAAAGCTGCTCGGCATAACGGTCGGCGTATTTGATGCTGTAGGTGTCGACCCAGCCGCCACCGTTACCGCCGGGGCGGATGTTGTCGAAATAGCGGATGATGCCGTAGCTCTCGTACTGCTGCAGCAACTGATCGGTGACATAAGGATCGCGCGTTTCGGTGCCGGTGTAGATGCCGTCGAACATCCGCGGTTCCTTGTCGAGGTCGAACCCCAGACCTTGGAAATGCTCGTACCAGTTCGGGTATTTGATGATCACCTTGGCGGCCGGATTGACCTTGTGGGAGGGATCGAGCACCAGGTCCTTGGCCACTTCGCGCATCTTCTCGAGCCGGTATTGCGTCCAGCTTCGTTCGCCTTTGGCGGCAATGTCGGCCTCGGATTTCGTGGTGTAGAAGAAGAAATCGTCGAGGATCACTTCGTTGAAGTGCCGGGCCGCGAGTTCCGATGCTTTCTGGCATTCGGCGCGATCGGCCGGGTTCTCGTAATCGAAGGTGCCGAACTGGCCGTTCTTGCCGCCCGCCGCCAACGTGACGCCACCGGCAACGATGACGCCCTTGGCCTCGAATGCCTTCTTTACCGCCTCGGCTTCGGCGTCAGTCGCGAACATGTGATTGCGGTAGACTTCGACATAGACCTTGTCGAACTTCAGCTGGCGCTGCATGCGGTCGAACTGGCGCGCGAACTCGGCGGGATCGGCCAAGAGCCTGGTCCCGTACACCGGAATGTAGATCGCCGTCCGGAAGTTCTTGTATTTGCCGGCATCTGCGCCCGCGGGCGACAGAACGCCGAGAACCAGAATGGCCAACAACGCGCCCAAAAGCCTGCGCATAGCGATCTCCCTTAAGCGCTCGATAAATCCCGAGTCTGAGAAAGATGGTAAGCGCTAGCAAACGGGCTGGCGAGCCTGACGCGACGAACGGTTACGCAGAAGAGTTGAAAGAATGCGGGCGCCCTCCCCGACTACGAGAAGGCGCCCAACAGTGTCATTGATCAGCGACGATGGCTTCCGCCAACTCCTGATGACCCGATACCGGCTTGGGATCGAGTTTCCGGGTAATGGCCAGATTGGCCAAGGTGTCGAGGGTGAACGCCCCGGTCGCGATGGCCTGCCCGAGTTCCTCTTTCCAGCCGGCGTAACGCGCCGCCTTCAGGCCCGCGAGACGTCGCCCGGTGACGACCTTTTCGGCCGCGAGAAGCGCCTTGGCGACGACATCGATCGCGGCGACGTGGGCGACGACAAGATCGTTGGGATCGACCGATTGCCGCCGGATGCGGGCATCGATGTTGAAGCCGCCGGTAGTCAAGCCGCCCGCCTGCAACAGCAGCACCATCGCCGGAGTCAGGTCGAGCGCGTTGTGCGGGAACTGGGCCGTGTTCCAAGCGGTGCGCGGATCACCCCGATTGACGTCGATCGACCCGAGCACATTCAGTATCAGGGCCGACGCGATCTCATGCTCGAAATCGAGGCCCGCCAGGGTGGCATTGTTGACTTCGACACTGACCTTCACGTCCTTGAGCAAGTCGTAGCGCTGCAGGAACGCGAACACCGTCACGACGTCGCGGCCGTATTGCGCCTTGAGCGGCTCGAACGGTTTGGGCTCGATCAGGATCGGACCTTTGAAGCCGATGCGGTGTTTGTGCTCGACCACCATCGCCAAGAAGCGGCCGAGGTGATCCAGTTCAGCCTTCAGGTCCGTGTTGAGCAACGTGTCATAGCCCTCGCGATGGCTGAACACGGTATAGGCCTCGCCGCCGAGACGATGCGTGGTGTCGAGCATGAAGCGCACCTGTGCCGCGGCATAGGCGAACACGTCGGGATCGGGATTGGTGGCCGCGCCCGCCGCAAAGCGCGGATGCTCGTAGAGGTTCGCTCCGCCCCACAGCAGCTTGACGCCGGTGGCTTCGATCTTGGCGGCGATGGTGTCCGCGATGCGGCCGAGGTTTGCCTGGTGTTCGGCAAGGCTCGACGGCTCGGCCATCGCGTCGAGATCGAGGACGGTGAAATACGGCACCCCCAACCGGGCGAAGAAATCGAACGCCGCGGTGCATTTGGCTTCCGCCTTTTCCTGGCCCGGTCCGAGCCATGGCCGCGGCAGCGTGCCGTCGCCGAAGATGTCCTTGCCTGGCCACGTCACCGCCGGGCCGTAAGCCGCCGCGAGACGCAGCCAGGCTGCCATCGGCTTGCCGAGGACCGCGCGGTCTTTGTCATACGCCTTGAATGCCAACGTGTTGGTGCTGTCCGGACCTTCGAACCGGATCGCGTCTGTTGTTGCGAACGTCGTCATGGACGTTTTCCCTGTTTGGCCGGCGGCGGGCATGCGTTTGGAGAGCACGCGGACTCGACGTCCGCGCGGCGGGGCATGCCTGATACCGTCCTGTTTGGTCGTGCCTCCTCCCGTGAGCACGGCACCGCCCCCGGACTCAGCCGAGTTGGCGTGATAACGCTACCATAGCACAACCATGTGGAGATGGTAGCGTTATCATTTCTGCGATTGAGAGGGATTAGCGGGTTTTAACGGCAAAGCTCCGCCGGGCGGCTGCACCGACTTCGAACAACGCCGGGGTCCCGCCGAGGGCCCAGCTAGTCGATGATTGCGTCACCCTTCGACAATGACCGGGCGACACCATCTTTCATCTGCTGCAATCGCTCGGGCGGGTGTCCTTGCCACCTGATGACTTCGGCAATGACGCGAAGCGGTTCACGGGAGCGATAAGACTGGGTCGGATTTCCCGGAAACTTCTTGTCCGTCAGGTTCGGGTCGTCTTCGATCGGCCCGGTCGGCTCGACAACATAAATCCGCTCCTGCCCGCTGCCGGCGGCGAGCTCAGCGCCCCAGATCGCAGCATCCAGCGTCCCAGCAAAATAGACCCACGATAGCGGTTTAGGCTGAGCAAAGTTGGACGTGTGGCCGACGACAATCAGGTCTCCCGGTTTCAGATCGGCCCGCGTGCCGTGAAAGAACGATCGCGCAAACATGGTGGCAGACTCTGACATCGGCTTACGCCTCCTTTGAGGTGAAATCGAAGAGTGTCGTCATGCAGAACGGCCACGCCGTTGCGGTTCCCGTTTGACAGGCTGGGTTGTCCGATCGCCCGCTGGCGCTTACCGCCGCCGGTCGATCATTTTCTTCAGTTCTTCCGCCTGCTCGGCCTGTGGCGGGACAGCCAGTTCCTTGCGCAAGGCATCGGAGATCAACGCACGGTCATACGGCTCTTGCGTCCACGACCCGCTGGCTTTGGGATCGATGAACTGAGGCGTGATGTACTGTGTGCCGAGGATCTGCTTCTGGCCGATTTTCATGAGATAGCGGTCGAGCGTTGCAGACGCGATCCAAACCCCATCCTTGTTGCCTTTGTTCACCGCAACCGTCGCCAGGATATGAGCAAGAAGATAGTCGTTTGCACTGTCGCCGTGCTGGAACACGAAGGCGGCTTCAAGATAATCATCGCCTGAATACAGCGCTCCTTGGGACAGAAGCGTAGCCGTACGTGCCCGCCGCACTTTGTCCGCTGCTGCAACGGCCTCCCAATTGACCTTGTCCGCCTGACGCTCGGATTGATCGGCGTCGAAGATCGCTTTCATTTCGGGATTGGACGGTGCGACGGCAACCGATGCTGCTGAGGCAGGAACCGTGAGCGTCCAGGCTGCAAAAAGCAGCAAAAGAACAATTGCACTGCGCATCGCACGCCCCTCGCTGTCACGACAACGCGGTGACTATACCCTTCGGCGCGGACGGGAGGGAACGTGTTTCGCAGCATGTACGGGCCCTCGCGACGGTCCCGACGGAACCAACTGCTGCTTGCCCGGCCCGATCAGATCGGCGCGGCCCATGGCGCGCAGCGCTTCGCGAAGCAACGGCCAATTTTCCGGATCGTGGTAGCGCAAGAACGCCTTGTGCAAACGGCGCTGCTTCAGGCCCTTCACGGCATCGACTTTTTCCGACGCGCCGCGGCGCACCGGACGCAGCGGATTGAAGCCGGTGTGATACATCGCGGTCGAGGTTGCCATCGGCGCGGCGAGATAGGTCTGCACCTGATCGGGGCGGAAGTTGTTCTTCTTCAGCCACAGCGCCAAGTTCAGCATGTCCTCGTCGGTCGTACCGGGATGGGCGGCGATGAAATACGGGATGAGGAAATAGTTTTTCCCCGCCGCCTTCGCCGCCGCATCGAACATCTCCTTGAAACGCTCATAGGCGCCGATGCCGGGCTTCATCATCTTCGACAGCGGGCCGGGCTCGGTGTGCTCGGGCGCGATTTTCAGATAGCCGCCGACATGATGGGTGACGAGTTCCTTGACGTACTCGGGGCTTCGCACGGCGAGATCGTAGCGCACGCCGGAGGCGACCATCACCTTCTTGATGCCGGGGATCGCCCTCGCCTTGCGATAGAGCGCGATCAGCGCGTCATGGCTGGTGTTGAGATTCTTGCAGACGTCCGGGAAGACGCACGACGGGCGGCGGCATAACGCTTCGGTCTCGCGGTCCTTGCACGCCATGCGGTACATATTGGCGGTCGGCCCACCGATGTCGGAGATGACGCCGGTGAATCCTTCGGTCTTGTCGCGCACCTTTTCGATTTCGCGCAGCACCGAACCTTCGGATCGCGATTGGATGATACGGCCCTCGTGCTCGGTGATCGAGCAGAAGGAACAGCCGCCGAAACAGCCGCGCATGATGGTGACGGAATTGCGGATCATCTCCCACGCGGGAATGCGGGCACCCTGATAAGCCGGATGGGGGCTGCGGGCGTATGGCAATTCGTAGACGTAATCCATTTCCTCCGAGGACAGAGGAATGGGCGGCGGCGTCAGCCAAACATCGCGGGTGCCGTGACGCTGCACCAGCGGCCGTGCATTGCCGGGATTGGCTTCCTTGTGCAGCACACGGCTGGCGCGCGCATAGGCCTCGGGATCGGCTGATACCTGTTCGTACGACGGCAAGCGGACGACCACATGATCGCCCGGCACACGGCCTTCGTCGGAACTGTCGAGATCATCGGCGTGCGCTTCGGTCCAGCCTTCGGGCAGCTTCGAGCGCGGGAACGCCACGCCACGCACATCGGAGAAATCCTGACCGAAACCGTTGGCGGCGACGCGATGGGCTATTTCCACCAGTGCCCGCTCGGCATTGCCGTAAAGCAGCAACTCGGCCTTGGAATCCATCAGGACCGAGTGGCGGACTTTGTCGGACCAGTAGTCGTAATGCGCGATGCGCCGCAGCGACGCCTCGATGCCGCCGAGCACCACCGGCACGCCGCGGAACGCTTCCTGGCAACGCTGCGCATAAACCATCGCGGCGCGATCGGGACGTTTGCCGCCCTCGCCGTTCGGCGTGTAGGCATCGTCGTGCCGCAAGCGCCGGTCGGAGGTGTAGCGGTTGACCATGGAATCCATGTTCCCGGCGGTGACGCCAAAGAACAGGTTCGGCCGCCCCAGCGCGCGGAACGCCTCCGCCGAATGCCAATCGGGCTGCGAAATGATGCCGACGCGGAAACCCTGCGCCTCCAAGAGCCGCCCGATGATCGCCATGCCGAAACTGGGGTGATCGATGTAGGCGTCACCGGTGACGACAATCACATCGCAGGTGTCCCAGCCGAGCGCGTCCATTTCCGCCCGCGACATCGGCAGGAACGGCGCAGGCTTCTCGTCCCGGATTTTCCGATACGACGAAATGGGTTTTGGCGGCGTGATCATGGCGCTGCGAATAGCACGAAAGCCGCCGCCAAGGCGAGGCCGGGCGCGGAGTTGCGGGATTGGCGTATTACGGATATTTGTTATCCGTAATTAGGCCCCAAGGAGCCCCTGATGGAACAACGTCTCGATTACGTGCCGCAGTCGCCCGAGCTTTATCGCGAACTCATCAAGCTGAGCAGCCTGTCGAAAAAATCGCCGATCACGGCGGAAGTCGGCGATCTGGTTCAGATCCGCGCCTCGCAACTCAACGGCTGCGCCTTCTGCCTCGACATGCATGTCAAGGAAGCCAAGCTGCACGGTGAGCGCGAGCTGCGCGTCCATCACATCGCGATCTGGCGGGAGTCCGATCTCTTCAGCCCGCGCGAGCGCGCCGCGCTGGAATGGACTGAAGCGGTTACCAAGCTGGGCGAACACGGCGTCCCTGACGACGTCTATGCGCGGGTGCGCGCGCAGTTCTCCGACAAGGAGGTCGTCGATCTGACCTATTCCATTATAGTCATCAATGCGTGGAATCGGCTGGCGATCCCCTTCCGGGTCAAGCCGGGTTCGCGCGATGCCGAATACGGATTGGATAAAGCCGGACTTTCCTGATGAACCTGAAAAGCCAAGTCGAATGGGCCTTGCATTGCTGCGCCATCCTGGCGGGGCTGCCCGAAGGGCGCCATCTGGCGGCCAAAGACTTGGCGGAACTCCATGGCCTGCCGAAAGAGTATCTGTCGAAGGCCATGCAGTCGCTGTCGCAAGCAGGTCTGGTGGCGACGACGCTGGGCCCGCAAGGGGGCTACCGGCTGGCGCAAGCGGCGGAGAAGATCACCTTCCTCGATATCGTCGAGGCGGTCGAAGGGCGGCGGAACACCTTCGCCTGCCAGGAAATCCGCAAGAACAATCCCTGCCGCCCCGCCAAGCAGCGCGAGACCAAACCGTGCGCCATCGCGCGGGTGATGTGGGAAGCCGACGAGGCTTGGCGCGACCGGCTGCGCCGGGTTTCGCTGGCGGAGCTGGTCGAGACGGTCGGGCGCGAAGTGCCGAAGGCGGTGCTCGAGAGAACCGCCGAATGGATCGCAGCGCGAAGTTGATGCGGCGGCCGCGAAGGCGCAAAACTTCGCCATGCCTTGGACCGAGATCGACAGCGCGCGATTGCCGGACGGCGACGTGATGACTTTGCGCCGCGACGGGGCGGCGTTCGAGATCCGCGTCGGGCTGTACGAACTGATGTCGAGCCGCAATCCGGTATCGGAACGCGCCATGGCGGAACTGGTCGTGGCGCGGCTGGGCCGGCCGGTGCGAACAGCGCTGATCGGCGGGCTGGGTCTCGGCTACACCGTGCGGGCGCTGCTCGATGCAGCGCCGGACGCAAACGTCACCGTCGCCGAACTGGTGCCGGAGGTGGTGGACTGGAACCGCGGGCCCCTCGCCGATCTCGCCGGACGGCCGCTGGAGGATTCGCGCGTGAGCGTGTTCGCGGGCGATGTCGCCGAGGCGCTGCGAGCCAGCCGGTTCGACGTCATCCTGATGGATGTCGACAACGGGCCCGAAGCGGTGATGTTCGACGGCAACCGGCCGCTGTACGCCGCGAACGGGCTGGCGCGGACCCTTGTGGCGCTGGCGCCAGGCGGAATCGCCTGCTTCTGGGCGGCGGACCCGTCACCCGGGTTCGAAGCCGTGCTGGCGGCTGCGGCGGTCGCCTGGGAACGCCATGATATCGCGGTGGAAAGTCGCGTCGGCCACACGCTTTATCTGGTGCGACAGGACGGCTGAGCGGCGCCGCCAAAATGCCCTGGTTCGAACGCTTGCAAACCGCCGCTGCGGCCTATATAGCCCCGTCCTCCGCGGGGAAACTCGCGAACCGGCAGCGCCCTTCGTCTATCGGTTAGGACTCAAGATTTTCAATCTTGCAAGAGGAGTTCGACTCTCCTAGGGCGCGCCAATCACCCGCCGCTTCGGCGGGTTTTCTTTTTCTGGCAAGGACTTACGAGGAAACCGGGGCGGCATCGTCGAGATGCAGCTGCACCCGCGCCTGGCCGTTCCATTCTTCGGCGCGCAGGCGCCCGGCGACTTGGATTTGGCTGCCGCGGGATTTGAGCAGGGCGTCGCCCAGCGGCGTCTCGGCCACCCGGAACGCGATGGCGTCGAGGCGGGCACCGTCGCCACCGACCAGACGCAGGCGGACATGGCCCTTGCCGACCACATCGGCGAACGCCACCCGGGCGTCGGGAATGACCAGCAGCGGCTCGGCATTACCGGCACCATAAGGACCCGCCAACTGCAGATCGCGCGCCAAGCTGATGGTCGCGCCGCCTGGCGAGACGGTGGCGTCGATCGCCAGCGGCACATCGGCAACCGGACCGCCTTTAGCGAAAGCTTCCAGCAGGAAGACGCGGAATGGCTCGACCTGGGCCGGTGTCAGGCCGAAACCGGCCGCCATGGCGTGGCCGCCGCCGGACTCGATCACACCGTTCTCATGCGCCGCACGCACCATGGCGCCGACATTGATGCCTAGGACGGAACGCGCCGAACCGCGGCCGAGACCGCCTTCGAACCCGGCAACGAAGGCCGGCTTGTTGAAGCGCTCCTTGAGCCGTCCGGCGACGATGCCGACGACGCCGGGATGCCAGCCCTCGCCCGCGACCAGGATGAACGGGCTCGCCTCCTGCTGCGCCGCCAGCGCGGTGGCTTCGTCGAGGATCATCTTCTCGATCGCCTGGCGTTCGCGATTATGGGTGTCGAGCGCCAGCGCATGTTCCTCGGCCGCCGCGGCGTCGTGCGTGGTGAGAAGATCAACACCGAGACCGCAGCGCCCCACCCGTCCGCCGGCATTGATGCGTGGTCCGAACACGAAGCCCAGCGTATAGGGCGTGAACGGCGGCGCCACGTCGGCGATGTGCGCCAAGGCTTTGATGCCGGGCCGCTCCAGACGACCGAGACGGGCCAGCCCGGCGCGGACAAAGGCGCGATTGACGCCGGTCAGCGGAACCACGTCGCAGACGGTGGCGAGGCCGACGAGATCGACGGCCTCCATCAAATTCGGCTCGGGGCGGCTGGTGTAATGGCCTGCCTCGCGCAGGGCGCGGTTGAGCGCCACCAGGAACAGGAAGGTGATCCCCGCCGCGCAAAGATGGCCGAGACCGGAACCGTCGCCGCCGGCGTTGGGATTGACCTGCACCAGGGCCGGAACGGCGTGCTCGCTGGCGTGATGGTCGAGCACGATGACATCCAGCCCGGCTTCGCGGGCGGTCTGTAGCGCCACCTGGGCGCCCGCCCCGCAGTCCACCGTGATGACCAGCGAAATGCCTTCGGCTTTCAGCTTCAGCAGCGCCGCCGAATTGGGACCGTAGCCTTCGGTGAGGCGGTCGGGAATGTAGGTGCGCGGCGGTTCGAGAACCGCGGCGAGAAAACCGGCCATCAAGGCGGCAGAACAGGAGCCGTCGACGTCGTAGTCGCCGAACACCGCGATCTTCTCACGCGCCAGGATCGCCTTCACGACGCGGGCGACGGCCTCGTCCATATGCGCCAGCGTGCGCGGCTCGGGCAGCAGATGCTTGAGGGTGGGATTGAGGTAATCCATCGCCGCATCGCGGGCGACGCCGCGCGAGGCCAACAGACGAGCGATCACGGCCGGGATCTGGTGGTCGAGCTGGATGCCGCGGGCGAGATCCTCATCGCACTGCGCGAGCGCCCAGCGGCGGCCGGAGAAGGAATTTTCGACGTATATGGTCTCAGAAATAGGCATGACCTCAGACATGGGGCGATTCGCCGTTCGACGGCCAGCGGAACCACGAACGCAGAACCCCGCTTGGCAATTTCCCCTGCTAGTTACACCTGTATCGCAACACAACCGTGAAGAATCCAGCTATGCTGACCGCATGGAACAGACCGACGGCGACGGCCGTACGCCTCTCTTCTATGCGGTGGCGAAAGACGATGCCAACCGTGTGCGGGCGCTGATTGAAGCCGGCGCCAATGTGAATGTTCGCGACAAGAACGGCGAAACGCCATTGCACGTTGCCGCCAAGGAGTTCCGGCTTGCCGCTGCTGCGATGCTGATCGCCTACGGCGCCAAAGTCGACGCCCAGGACAATCAAGGCAACACGCCGTTGTTCCGCGCCGTGTTCGAGTCCCGCGGCCGCGGGGAGATGATCCAGCAGCTCCTCAGCGCCGGCGCCGACAAGATGCTGCTCAATCGCTACGGCGTATCGCCGGAAATGGCCGCGCGGAGCATCACCAACTACGACGTGGCGCGGCATTTGTGAGATGGATGGCCGGGTCGGAGCCCGGCCATGACGAAATAAGTAAAGGAAGAAAAGTTTACCGCTTCGCCCTTCGGCGCGGATGCTTGGCGGTGATCCAGCGCACCGTGCCGCTCGTCGAGCGCATCACCACGCTCTGGGTGACGATGTAGTCCGGGGTGCGGTGGATGCCTTGCAGCATGGCGCCGTTGGTGACGCCGGTGGCGGCGAAGATCACGTCGCCGCTGGCAAGGTCTTTCAGCCCGTATTTGCGCTCGAGATCGGTGATGCCCCACTTCGCGGCGCGCTCGCGCTCGGCATCGTCGCGGAACACCAAGCGTCCCTGCATCTGGCCGCCAAGGCAACGCAACGCCGATGCCGCCAGCACGCCTTCCGGCGCACCGCCGCGGCCGATGTAGATGTCGATGTCGGTTTCGCCGGGCGACGTGGTGGCGATGATGCCGGCGACGTCGCCATCCGTGATCAGACGCACGGCGGCACCGACGCTGCGGATTGCGGCGATGTGGGAGTCGTGGCGCGGACGATCAAGCACCAGCGCCGTGATCTCGCGCGGATGCACGCCCTTGGCGCGCGCCACGGAGAGGATGTTCTCCTCAACCGGCGCATCGAGATCGATGGTGTTTTCGGCATAGCCGGGACCGACCGCAATCTTGTCCATATAGACGTCGGGCGCGTTGAGCAGCGTGCCGGGCTCGGCGATTGCCAGCACCGCCAGCGCATTGGGCAGCGCCTTCGCGGTCAGCGCGGTGCCTTCGAGCGGATCGAGGGCAATGTCGACGGCGATGCCGCCGGTGCCGACCTTCTCGCCGATATAGAGCATCGGCGCTTCGTCGCGTTCGCCCTCGCCGATCACCACCGTTCCGGTGATGGGCAGGAAGTTGAAGGCGCGACGCATCGCTTCCACCGCAGCATGATCGGCGGCGTGTTCGTCACCCCGTCCGATCTGATCGGCTACTGCCGCGGCAGCCGCTTCCGTCACCCGCACTGCTTCCAGCGCAAAGGCGCGGTCCAACCAATTCGACAAAATGCAACTCCCGTCTTAGGCGGCGCCGGAATGGTGCCGCGCGTTTCGGCGGAGAGTTATTTGGCCTCCATCGGGATCATCACCGGTGGAGCGATCACATGGCTTGATCCAGCAATCGTCTGAAGCGCGCTCTCCACGGCCGCGTAGGTCGTTTCGTGCGTGATCATGACAATCGATACGGCTTCCCCGGGGGCACGGCCGCGCTGGATCATGCTTTCGATCGAAACACGCCACTTCGCCAGAAGACCTGCAATCTCCGCCAATACGCCAGGCACATCCAGCACCTGGAAACGTAGATAAAACGCAGTCAATGCGCCACCCGCGGGGGCTTGTGACAGCGCTGCCAGTGACGTCGCGGGAACGCCGAAAACCGAACCGATGTTACCGCGCCCGATATCCACGATATCGGCGATGACAGCGTTGGCAGTCGGGAATTCACCGGCTCCACGGCCTTCAAAGAAGAACGGACCGGCTTCGTTAGCGCTAACAACAACACCATTGAGCACGCCTTCGACATCGGCCAGTGCCGTACCGGCCCGCACCATCGAAGGCTGCACGCGCTGAATTATGCCGGACTCTGTCTTTCGCGCCACACCAAGTAATTTGATGCGGTATCCGAATTCGCGCGCAAATGCGATGTCGTCCGGCGTGATGGCGCGGATGCCTTGCACCGAAACGGCGTCGAGATCCGGCGCAACGCCGAACGCCAGCGCGGTCAGAAGCGCGAGCTTGTGCGCCGTGTCGCCGCCGCCGACGTCGAGTTCGGGATCGGCTTCGGCATAACCGAGCGCCTGCGCGTCTTTCAGCACATCCTCGAAGCTACGGCCGGTCGCTTCCATCTGAGTCAGGATGTAGTTGCAGGTGCCGTTGAGGATGCCGCGTACCGCCGCAACGCCGTTGACGATCAGGCTCTCGCGCAATGACTTGACGATCGGAATGCCGCCCGCCACCGCCGCTTCGAATTTCAACGCCCGGCCGTTCTTCTCGGCCAACGCCGCCAGACGGGCGCCATGGCGCGCCATCATCGCCTTGTTCGCGGTGACGACATGCTTGCCGGCATTGAGCGCGGCTTCGACGAGGGCCGGCGCGGCACCGTTCTCGCCGCCAATCAGTTCGACAATGAGATCGGCCTTGGACGCCGCCAACGCCTTGATGTCGTCGAGTTTCTCCGGCGCGTCGAACGCCGCGCGCTTGGCCGGATCGCGATCGCACACCGCGACCAGTTCGAGCGGCATGCCGGCGCGCGCGCCCAGCATCTCGCCGTGCGCACGCAAACCTTTGGCGACCCCGCCCCCTACGGTGCCGAGGCCGGCAATGCCGATCTTCATTGCGTTCATTTCGGATTATCCAGCTCTGGTGGTTCGTTGAGGCGCAGCGACAGGAACTTCTTCACGTTGCGCGCCGCCTGACGGATGCGATGCTCGTTCTCGACCAAGCCGATACGGACATAGCCTTCGCCGTATTCGCCGAAACCGATGCCGGGCGACACCGCGATCTTGGCGTGCTTCAAGATCTGCTTGGCGAATTCCATCGAACCCTGCTCGCGATACTGCTCGGGCAGCTTGGCCCAGGCGAACATTGAGGCCGGCGGGACGTCGATTTCCCAGCCCGACCGTCCCATGCTTTCGACCAGCACGTCACGGCGCGACTTGTAGATGGCGCGGATCTCGTCGACGCATTCCTGCGGGCCGTTCAGCGCGGCCGACGCGGCGACCTGGATCGGCGTATAGGCGCCGTAGTCGAGATACGACTTGATGCGCGCCAGGGCGGCGATCAGCGTCTTGTTGCCGGCGGCATAGCCCATGCGCCAGCCGGGCATCGCGTAGGTCTTGGACAGCGACTGGAACTCGATGCAGATGTCCTTGGCGCCTTCGAGCTGCAAGATCGACGGCGGCGGCTCGATGTCGAAATAGATATCGGCATAGGCGAGATCCGACAGCACCCACATCTGGTGCTTCTTGGCGATGGCGAGCAGCTCTTTGTAGAAATCGAGCCCGACCACCTGCGCCGTCGGATTGGATGGATAGTTGACCACCACGGCCAGCGGCGTCGGAATCGAGTGGCGCGCGGCGCGGTCGACCTGACGCAGATATTCTTCCGGATTGGTCGCCGGGATGTGCCGGATGGCAGCCCCCGCGATGATGAAGCCGAAGGCGTGGATCGGATAGGCCGGGTTCGGCACCAGCACGACGTCGCCCGGCGCGGTGATCGCAGCAGCGAGGTTGGCGAAGCCTTCCTTCGAGCCGAGGGTGGCGATCACTTCGGTGTCGGGATCGATCTTCACGCCGAAACGGCGGTCGTAATAGGCCGCCATCGCCCGGCGCAGGCCCTTGATGCCGCGCGAGGCCGAATAGCGGTTCGACTTGGGATCGTGCGCGACTTCGCAGAGCTTGTCGACGATGTGCTTGGGGGTCGGCATATCGGGGTTGCCCATGCCGAAATCGATGATGTCGTCGCCCGCCGCTCGCGCTTGAGCCTTCAACCTATTCACTTCTTCGAAGACATAGGGCGGCAGGCGCTTGATGCGGTGGAAGTCGGTTTGCATGGAATTACAGGTGTGAACCATCTCCTAGGGGATTACCGGGTTGCAAAACACGGCAGTTTGCGCGCCGCGTCAATGGCTCTGGAGACATTTTTGATATGGCGTGTTGCGCCAATCTCGCGCACGAGGTGCGCGCTGACGCTGTCTGACGCAATTTCCTGACCCGCAAGGCTCAGCCTTGGAGGAAAATCTCGGCGCGGCGGTTGCCGTCCTCACCCTTGGGCATGGATTCGTAGAAGACCGGCTGGGTGTCGCCGACGGCCTCGACCAGCACCTTGTCGGCCGGAACTCCGGCACGGATCAGCTCCCGGGCCACGGCGTTGGCGCGGTCCTGCGACTTCTTGAAGATGATCTCCAGGTGCTTCTCGGCCGACATGTTGGCCGTGCGGCTGGACGAATGGCCGATCACGCGGACATAGCCCTGCCCGCCGGACGACTTGAACTGCTCCGCGGCAGCGCGGATCTGCAGCTTAGCCGCCGGATTCAGCGCAACCCCGTCGCCGGGGAAATAGACGACGGCATTGGCGCCATTGACGTTCGCCATGGCCGGCTGCGCCGCAGACGCCGAACCGAGCGTATCCAGATTGGCGACGACCTTACCTTCCATCTTTTCCGGACCGCCCATGGCGACATCGGCCGGCTTGGCGCGATGGCGGGCAACCTTGTGACGGGGTGTGGCGTAGCTCGATCCACTGCTCCGCATGCCGGCGCTCGATGCGGTGGCGCGGTAATGATCGACGATCGGCGCGGCCACGAATTGCGATACCGAAGCATCCAGCGGCGGCGCGCTCGACGGCTTGAAACCGAGTTCGGCATCGCTCGGCGAAATGCTGGCGACCGGGGTCTGCGGGACCGCTTGCGGCTCGGGAGCAACGCGCGGCGGCGGAGCGGCCTCGGCCATCTGGACCGGCTTGACCTTCTTGGTCTTGGCGGGCTTGACCGGCGCGGGTTCGGGCAAATCGGCAGTCTTCACCGGCTCGGGCGCGGCAGCAGTCGCTACGACGGGCGCACCAGCGGGCGGCGGCGGCAAGGTTCCTGCCGCGGTCGTTCCAGTCGGATCGGCGGCCAGCGAACGGTCGACCGGAGCGGCCGGAGGCGGTGCAGCAACGACGGGCGCCTTGGGCTTGGGCGCTGCTACCGGCGCCTCGGCGACTTTTTCCGCCGGGAGATCGGGCGGCGGCGCAGCGGCCGGTTCGGCTCCACCGCGCAAGGCTTCGGCGCTATATTTCGCGTTGTCGCGAGCACCGGCCAGCGACTCCGCGACCTGATGCTGCTCGTCCGCAGCGGGCGTCGCAGGCTTATCGGGCACGCTGGCGAGATCGGGCGTCTGCGTGTTGTCGACAGGCTCGTCGCTGCCGCCAAACCATGTGGTGGGGTCGACCCAATCGGGGACCGTCGGCAGGCTCGAGCAGCCGGAAGCACCCATCGCGAGAAGAGCCACAGCGGCAACGCCCAGTAATTTCATCTTGCGAACGCCCAGCGTCATGGAGTGCTCCTGGATGCCTTGTTGGCACCGGTTTGCCATATACAAGGCCGCTTTGTCCGTTCCAAGCCGTCATACCCCCGCAAAGGCATGAAATCGGTGATAAACTGGACGTTGCGACCTATAATGTCGCAGCAGATTAGCACCGTTTCGGCGCGGAATCGGACGAATCACGCGACCGCCGTGCGCTTACGCCAGCATATGACAGTGTCAGCCGGAAGAGCGCTCAGCCCGGGTGCGATGCTTTGCCAAACACCCGATTTGAGCGCCCAGTTCCGGGTTGGAACCGGTCAGAGAAGACCGGTGGTTTCAGGCAGACCGAGCATGATGTTCAGGTTCTGCACCGCCGCGCCGCCAGCGCCTTTGCCGAGGTTGTCGAGCAACGCCACCAGGCGCGCCTGCCCGCTCGCATCGTTGCCGAAGACGAACAGCTTGAGCTTGTTGGTGCCTTTGAGCGCTTCGGCGTCAAGGTTCGCCGCTTTGGTATCGGCCGACGCCACTTCGACCAACGCCTCGCCGGCATAGGCATCCGCCAGAACGCGATGCAGATCGGCCGACGACGGCACGCCCGGCAAGGCCCACAGCGCCAGCGGCACTTCCACCAGCATGCCGCGATAGAAGCGGCCGACGAACGGCGCGAATACAGGCGTATGCGCGAGACCGGTATGAGCCATCATCTCGGGCAGATGCTTGTGCATGAGCGTCAGCGCGTAATTGCGTACGACCGTCTCGGTGTAGCCGGGCTGATCTTTCTTCTCGAACTCCTCGACCATCTTGCGGCCGCCGCCCGAATAGCCGGAGACGCCGTTGGCGCTCACCGGAAAATCCAC
Organism: Alphaproteobacteria bacterium; assembly: GCA_023259375.1. Classification (GTDB taxonomy): domain Bacteria; phylum Pseudomonadota; class Alphaproteobacteria; order Micropepsales; family Micropepsaceae; genus Rhizomicrobium. Next base: position 36,213 of record JAHFQC010000010.1, on the reverse strand, counting down.
CGGCAGCACGCCGGCGCGCACCAGCGGACGCACTAGCGAAACGAACGCCGTCGCCCAGCAGCCCGGATTGGATACGCGCTTGGAGGTCGCGATTTTCTCGCGCTGGCCGGGTTCGAGCTCGGGAAAGCCGTAGGTCCAGCCCGCGGCGGTGCGATGGGCCGTCGAGGCATCGACCACCCGGACGGCCGGATTTTCGATCAGCGACACGGCTTCGCGCGCGGCATCGTCCGGCAGGCACAGCACCACAAGATCGGCATCATTGAGGGCGCGCGCACGTGCCTTGGCATCCTTGCGATCGGCATCGCCGAGCTGCACGACCGTCAGATCGCGTCGCCCGGACAGCCGCTCGCGGATCTCGAGACCTGTCGTTCCTGCTGCGCCGTCGATGAAAACCTTAGCCACTGTACCCTTTGTCCTATGCTGAATTCGGGCCCCTTCTACTCGCAACGACGGCGTTGACAAGCCCCGGTAGCGGCATAATTTCAACCCAGGGCTGATTTGCACAAACCATGGAGCACTGTGCGAAAGGGGAAAAAATGGATCCGCAAGCCGTTATCGAAGTCTTCCGCCGTAATCTCACTGAGCACTATTTCGACGTGAAGGGGCGGGCTCGCCGCCAGGAGTTCTGGTATTTCGTCCTCGCCGCAGTGGTGGTGAGCATCGTCGCTTCGATCATCGATGTCATCCTCAGCACCGGCCTGCTGCGTCCACTGGTCGGTCTGGCTCTGCTGCTGCCGATGACCGGCCTCGGCATTCGCCGCCTCCAGGACACCGGCCGCAATGGCAAGCTGGTGTGGGTCTCCGCCGGCCTTTACGCGCTTATGATGGTGCTGACCGTGATCATGGCGTTCACCTACACCGCCACCGTCATCAGCCCGTACGGGTACAATCCCTATGCCGCCTCTGCCGGCATCGTGATGTTCGGCGGCCTGATGACCTTGGTCGGTCTGGCAACGCTCGTCGTCGCGGCGGTGCTGGTCTATTTCTGGGTCCAGCCGGGAACAGTCGGTCCGAACCAATATGGTCCCGATCCGAAAGCACCGGCCGAGCCGGTCACGGCCTGAGCGTTAGAGCGGCGGACCCTCTGTTTCGCAGTCCGCTGCTTTAGCCAGATGTCGCCGGGGTTTCGTTGGCAGCGGCGTTGATCTTCGCCGGGTGGAACGCCATGGCCGCCACATCGGCCGCTTCGCGCTCTTCCGGCACCAGTTCGGTTGCCAGCGTCTGGGCGCGAGCAGCGGCGTTGCGGTCGCCCTGACGGGCGGCGATTGCGTACCATTTGTAGGCTTGTGCCACGTTGCGCACGACGCCCTCGCCGCGTTCGTAGAGGACCGCCAGATCGAAGGCGGCATCGACATCGCCGAATGCAGCGGCCTTGGCAAACCACTCCGACGCCTTGGCGTAATCGGTGCCTTGCGGCCAGCCACCGGCGTAGAGCTTGCCGAGATTGGTCATCGCCTTGAGATTGCCCGACTTGGCGGCGCCCTCGTACCAGCCGATCGCCACCGGCATGTTCGCGCCGACGCCGGAGCCGGTCTGATACATCACGCCCATCAGGTTCTTCGCCACCGGCTGGCCGCGCAGAGCCGCACGCTCGATCCATAGCCGAGCCTTGCCTTGATCGACCGGCACACCGACGCCGTTCATATACTTCAATCCACGGACCAGCTGGGCCCGCGGGCTCCAGTCCCGTTGGGCGGCCGTCGCCGACCGAACCGATGCGGCGGCAACTGGTACATCAGCTCGCGCCGGCTGATAATGGGCAAAGACATAGACGTCGAACCAACCGATCAGCACCGCGGCCACGCTCAGGACCACCCACCGGCGCTTGCTCAGGAAGCGCAGCCACGCGGGTTTGCGTCTCACCGGCAGCGACGCCCTCCGTTCAGCCGCATCGTTGGCCGCACGCCGCGCCGAAACCAGATAATCGGCGACACGAACGCCTGGTTCGACTGCAACAGGCTCGGTTTCGGCATCCGGCGCGTCCGCCATTTCAGGCTCGACCAGCGGCTCCGGCTCAGGATGCGAAAACTCAACCAAAACGGGTTCGGCCGGTGCGACGCCGTTGCGAAGATTGTGAACATCGAGGCGGACCTGAGCCAGCGCCAAGGTCTGTTTCTCCTCGAACTTCTCCAGCCGCTGGCGCAGACCGTGCAGCCGCTCCGCCAGCGCGCCGGTGTCGACGTCGAGGCCTTTCAGCCGCTCGCCCATCTTCTGCTCGAGGGCTTGCAGCGACTTTTCCGTCACGCTGAGACGGGCATCGAGCCGCGCCAGCGCTACATCGGTCGCGGTGCGAGGCTTCGGCACAATCGCCTGCTTGGAGATTTCCTGCAGCGCGTCGGCTTGGGCGCGCATCAGCGCGTCGTAGTTTTCCGCCTCGCTTTGTGGCTGCGCGGGTTCCAGCGGCTCGGTATGCGGCTGCACGGGCTCCGGCGCCTCGACGTGCGGCTCGGTATGTAACAGCGCGGGCTCCCGCGGCTCGACGTGCAGCAGCACGGGCTCCAGCGGCTCGACGTGCGGCTCGACGTGCAGCAGCGCAGGCTCCCGCGGCTCGACGTGCGGATCGGACTGAGGCGGTTCCGGCACCGGCTGCGCCATCTCAGGCAAGGAACCTGGAGGCGCTACCATGGCGATCAAATCCTCCCGGCTCGCGAAATGCGCGTAAATCACCGCACGGGCAAAATTCGCCTCACGGGCGACGGCGCTCAAAGTCACCGCATCAGGCCCGCTGCGCCGGTAAAGCGCCTCGGCCGCGGCGATGATCGCCATCCGGGCATTCAACTGTGCCAAGCTGTTTGTCTGTACGCCGGACAATTGCTTCCGACTCTTGACGTCCGCCCCTACTCTGATCCGGCTTGGTGAAGAAAGTATTGGCCCAAATATCGAGTTAGGAAAGCGGTAAACAATTCCGTTACCGGACATTGTGGGATTGAAACGTCAACACGGCATTAAGCAGGATTCTCTACGTTGGCTTTCCTCTGAGAAAGAGTTGCCCCTAACCGGAGTGCCTTTCCCGTGTCGTCTGCCGCCAAACTCGATAATCATCGCGGGCTCAGCACACTGAATCCCGGTGAACGCGACCTCATTCTCATGGAGCATAAGGCGTTCCTGGCCAATGCCCGCGGAGGGCGTCGGGCCACACTGATCTCCCGTTTTCTGGCGCAAGCCGACTTGTCGAATTGCATGCTGGCGAAGGCCGATCTTTCCGGCGCCACGCTGACGGCGTCGAACCTCAAATTCAGCAACTTCTCGGAAGCGACGCTTTATTGCTGCGAAATGTGCAACGTCGATGCACGCCACACCAATTTCGCCAAAGCCGATATGCGCGGCGTCATCCTCAATGGCTCCAATCTCAGCCACGCGCGGCTCGACGGAGTCGATTTCCGATCGGGACGGCTGCTTAAGAACAATGCCGGCGTCGAGGCCGTGATCGACCGCAACGGGTCGGCAACAGGCGTCGATTTCAGCTACTGCTCGCTCAACGGCGCGACGTTCGAAGGCGCCAATCTCCGGGGCGCCGATTTCACAGGCGCCATGATCGTCGGCACCAAATTCAAGGGCGCGCAGATGAGCGGGGTCATTCTCAAGGACGCGGTCCTGACCGACATCGATATCGAGGAGATGCAGCTTCCGCCCGAGGCGTTCAAGGATTGCATCCTGCCGCCGACGAGCGAGGCGATTGCGGCCCGAACGCAGATCCTTTTCCGGCTGTCATCCCATCAGCACTGGATCGAGTCCGATGCGCAGCGCGGCAGCTTTGCCGTACTGGACGGTATGGACCTGCGCCCCGTGGCGGCACAGATCGGCAAGTACAAGCTCACAGCAATTTCAGCAAAAGACGCCATTGCAGCCGGCGTGGACTTTTCCTGCACCGAACTGCAAGGCGCCAATTTCGAAGGGGCCGACTTGCGCGGCGCAAGTTTCGAAGCCGCCGATCTTCGCGGCGTGCGCTTCAAGGGTGCGCAGCTCCACCACGCCAGGTTCCTCGGCGCCGACATGCGACCGCTGGTGCTGAAATCGGGCGAAATTTTGGACACCGACATTTCTGAGACAGCGTTTTCCGCTGCGCAGCGCGCCGAAGCGGTGTTCTCATAAAGCCGCAGTCCCGGCATAAATCAACGTCGTCCCAAAATGAAACGGCACGCATTAAGTGTTTTCGCCGTACACGGACGGCTTCCGTTTTGCGTTGACGCTTGAATCATCGCGAGAATTTTTCAGTGCGCAGCAACACCGGAAAATCCCCACTATGATTGACAAACTCTCCGTACGCGGAACTACCAGCTTTCGATTCGGTAACCATGCGCTCAGGCTCACCCCAATACCGATTGTGACAAAACCGGGATGGGAACGCGATGATATCGACTGCAGCACTCCAACGCGCAGTGACCGCCGACGACATTGCTTATGCCGACACTCAACAGCAGGGAATTTCCGATCATCTGACGCGTCTGAAGGATTGCGCAGTACGGTTGCGTTTCCATCGCGGTGATAAAATTGCGGCAGCCGGCGATGCCGCCGCTCACATATACGTAGTAAGCGCAGGGTGTTTGCGCCTTACCCATCACGGCAAAGACGGCCGCCGCCATATTGCCGATTTTCTGTTCGGCGGTGACATTTGGGGTCTGGGCGACGCCCGTACCTTCGCGTTGTCGGCGGAAGCCGTGTCGCCGAGCACGATTGCGGCATATCCGCGGCATCAATTCGACAGACTCGGGGAAGGGAACAATCATCTGCGCGCGGAAGTTCTCACCCACCTGTCCGACTCCATCCAGCGCGCCCATCAGCACCTTTTCCTGCTCAGCTGCCTCAGCGCCCGCGAACGCGTCGCAACGTTCCTGATGCGGATGCTGCAGAAATCGCAGCTTGTTTACGGCGCCCGCCTCGATCTGCCGATGGGACGCCAGGATATTGCGGATCATCTTGGCCTCACCGTCGAAACGGTATGCCGGGCGTTGGCGGCCTTACGGGCCGAAAATGTGATCGAAGTGCCGAATGCGCACTTCGTAATCGTACGGGATTCCTCGGCGCTTTCGGCCGTTGCCGGCGAGCCATCCTTATCCTGAGTTTTTTTCTGTAGCTATTGGCCGCTCTCGTGCGTTGTAGAGAGGCCAAATGGGTCTAGAGATGCATACGGCCTTTGAAGTTGTAATGGGTGCATACCTGTTCGTCTTGTCCAGCGTCTCCCGGCTGGCCAACTGGCTCACCGTGCTGGGCGACGATCCTGCCCACCACTATAGCGTCGCTGCCGTCGTGGTGACGTCGCTCCTGCTGGGCCTCGGCTGCTGCCTTTGGGCGGTCGTGACGCATTTGCGCCACAGATCTTACCGCGCCTCGATGCGCACCGCCCTCGCCCGCACCCAATCCGATGTGCGCTTTCGCGAAGCGATGATTTCGGCCTGCCCCGAAGCGATCGCAGTGCTCGGTTCCGACATGAACGCGCCCCTCAGTTATCGCGGCGGCGCTGGATTGTTGCAGGCCTGCCTCGATGGTCCCGACGCGCCCGTCCTCGCCGCCAAGCTCGAAGACCTGCTGGCGGCCGGCACCGGCTTTAACGCGACCGTGCGTACCGCCAGTTTCCCGCAAATCGCCGTGCGCGGTTGTGCCGTCGGCTCGCGCGCCGCCGTCTTCTTCCGCATCGATCGCCCGGCCGACGAACCTCAACATGACTTCGCCGCGATCCTCGACGCCCTGCCGGTGCCGATCTGGATCCGCAACCGGCATCTGGTGCTGACCTGGGCCAACCGCGCGTTTCTCGCGGCGACCGGCTCGGCCACGATGCGCGATGCGCTGCTGTCCGACGCCAGCCTCGACCGTTCCGAACGCGATCTGGCGCGCGCCGCGAACGAAGGCCGCGACGTCTCGGCCGCCAAGCGCTATGCCGTCGTCAACGGCGAGCGTCGCTCGCTGGCCATCGACCTCAAGCGGCTCAACGACCGCTCCATCGCCGGCTTCGCCGTCGACACCACGGCGGTGACCCGGGCGGAAGCGCAACTGCAGCTTTCGATCGATGCTTTCGGCGCGGTGCTGAACACGCTGGAAACCGCGGTGGCGATCTTCGGCCCCGACCAGCGGATGATTTCCTACAACAGTGCCTATGTCCGCATGTGGCACCTGCCGGAAGCGTGGCTCGATGCCCATCCGACACTCGGCGACGTGCTCGACCGGCTGCGCGAAATGCGCCGGGTGCCCGAACAGCGCAATTTTGCGGCCTGGAAGAAAGAACACCTGCAGCAGTTCAACGAAGCGGGCCAGCATGTTCTGGAGACGTGGCACCTGCCGACCGGCATGAGCGTGGACGTCCGTTCGGTGCCGTATCTGCTCGGCGGAACGGTCTACCTCTTCCGCGACATCAGCGAACGGCTGCGCATGGAAACGACGCACCAGCTGCTCCTGAATACCCAACGCGCACTGGTCAATACCGTCGAGCAGGCCCTCGCCCTGTTCGGACCGGACGGACGCTTGCGCCTGCACAACGACATGTTCGCCCGGCTGTGGCAGCTGTCGGAAAACGAACTGGCCGGCGAGCCACACCTCACCCGGATTGCCGATCTTTGCGCCGGACGGATCGGCCGCGACGGCATCTGGAGCATGATCGCCGCCGGTGTGAACGAGAGCGAACCCGAACGTCTCGGCGAATGGAGCGATCTGGCGCGGGCCGATGGCAGGGCTCTTTCCCTCGACGTGACCCGTCTGCCCGACGGTGCGACGCTAGTGACGTTCACCGACAACACCGACCTCGCCCACTTCACCGAAACGCTGCTGCAGCCGCAGGTCGTCACCGCCGCGTGAGCGGCGGCTTCGGCTGACGAGGTTCTCTTTTCGGCAGATCGTACTTTTCAGATAGATCGCTCTAGGCCCAGAGCTGCGCCACGGTGCGGTCGATCATGTCCGCGAACGCCTGAACCCGTGACGGCACGATCGTGCTGCCGAAATGGGTCCGCTCGCCGTACTCGCTGAGCGTTTTCAGCCAGGCATGGCGCTGTTCGAGGCTGATCGAGGAGACACAGCCGATCAGCACCGGCGCTTCCACGTCGATGCCCGGTACGGCGAGCATCGGCGACCGCTCAGGCCCGCGCAAGATCGAGCGGTAGGCGAACGCCGGCATGTCCATGGTGACCACCACATGGGCCTTGCGCGGTGCTACACGCCCAAACAGGGCCGACAACGGCTCCGGCGGCTTGCCGAACCACAGCGGAAACACCAGTGCGAGCCGGTCAGCCTGTTCGATTTCCGCCAGCATCGCAGCGGCGTCCGCATCGGGCTGATCGCCTTCCGCCAAAGCCTGCAGCGACGACAGCGCCAATTCGCCGACGCTGAGCGAGACCGTGCTCCAGCCGCCGGCGACGCCGCCGCGCACATACGCCTTCGTCAGCGCCGCGCAGAACCGCTCCTGGCGCGGATCCGGGTGACCGTTGACAACGACGAGGCGGCGCATGGTGTCCTTTTTCGTTTCCCGCCAAACCGGTTTTCCAATAATCGGCCGCGCGGACAAGCGTTCCGCGGGAAGAACGCCGCAAACGTCCGCCGGTTTCATGCCGAGAGGCGCTGCGCCTGATCCAGCACGCTACGCGCTGCAATCATTGACTGAATCCAGCGCATGATGCGCAGCGGATTGGCGTCGCGCGGGATCACGTCCATAACGTTGCCGTAGTTGAGTTGGGAAATCGCCACTTCGCAGCCGGGATCGACGATCAGGAGCGCTGGCGTGGTTATTCCGTATTCCCGGAACAGCCGCAAAGTGCGATAGCCGGCATCACCCGCCATGTCGATAACGAGGCACAGGGCTGCACCATAGATACGGGCATCCTCAACAGATTGGGGTGTCCAGACCTCCAGACAGCAAGCCCTGAAGAGCCCGGCGAGATTTTGGCCGCCGTCATGTCCGGCACTGATGAGACAGATCCCGCGCATCATGCAATGCCCATATCTTCCAACGGGAGATCGTGTTCCCTCCGGCGTGGGTGTACAATGCGGTGTTATGCTTACCGTTCCATTTCGGCACAACAGGCGTTCGTTGTTCTGCGTACAGTCAGTGCGATGCGTTGGTGACAAAGTACGTTCGGGAACGGGCTGAGTTTGTAAGCTTTGCGCACCATTAAGGTTAGCGGCTTGGCGCCGCATGGCGTTCGTCTTGCGCCCACGGCATTGAGAGCGCGCGAGGCCTGACAATGAACACGATCCCTGCTGTCTGTATTGTTGATGACGACGTCGATATCCGCGCGTCATTGCGCCTGCTTCTCGAAGCAGCCGATTTCACGGTGAGGGACTATGGGAGCGCCGCCGAATTCCTCGATGCCGACGTCTTCGGCGCAGCCTGCGTGATCGCCGACCTCTGCATGCCCGGCATCGACGGGCTCATGCTCCAGCGCGAAGTGGCGCGCCGCCGGGGCGATCTTCCGGTCGTGATCGTGACGGGACACGGCGAAGTCGATCTCGCCGTCAAAGCGATGAAGGCCGGTGCCGTCGATTTCCTGGAAAAGCCGCTGAACGTGGAGGCCCTCTTATCCTCGATCCGCCGTGCCATCAGCATCGGCGAAGAGATCAGGGCCAGGAGTGCCGAAGCTCGTTCGGCTCGGCGCCTCCTGGCCCTACTCACCCCCCGGGAGCAACACGTGCTCGACGAACTGGTCGCCGGGCAATCCAACAAAGCCGCGGCACAAAAGCTCGGGATCTCTCCCCGTACCGTGGAAGTCTATCGCGCGCAGATCATGACCAAGCTGAAGGCGCATAGCCTGTCCGATCTGGTGCGCACTACGCTTGCGGCGCGCCGCCCGGTCGCGGGCAACTGACCGCATCGCCGGAAAGCGCTAGTAGCCTCCCGCCAAATATCCGCCGCGCGTCATGGCGCCGTAAGCGCGGGGCTGCAGCCGGTTAAGCGAAGCGACAATCGCCAGCCGGATGCGGTCGAATTCCTTGGTCTCGGCCGTCAGGTTGCCCTTCTTGGCAAGTTCGGTGGCCTCGAACAGCCAGCGATCGGCGTGCAACAGTGCCAACAGTGTCGCCAGCGCCGCCTCGGTCTTGTCGGCTTCCTTAGCTGATGCGGCCGGTTTCCGCCGCGGTGCGGCCGTTCGCCCCTTGGTTGCCGGTTTGCGTTTGCCTGTGGTCTGTCGCATTTTTTTACTCCGGCAAACATTGCGACACTGATTTAGCCGAGTGGGAGTAGTCCGTATGCAGAATGGTGGCGAACGGGGTGTTCGTATGAGCGAACACGTGCTGCGGCGCCCGATCCGCGGCCTCACCGACTGGGAAGGGGCACACCTTTTCCTGGAATTGGTCCGCCGCCGCAGCTTCCGTGCGACCGCCGACTATCTCGGCATTTCGGTGAACGCGCTGCGTGCCAGGATAGATGGTTTTGAGGCATCTCTCAACGCCACGTTGGTCACCCGCCACGTCGACGGGGTCCGGGTCACGGCCGAGGGCGAACGTGTGCTGGAACTGGTCGCCGAAATGGAGAAAACCTCGTTCGAGCTCGTGCGCGTATGCGAACCGGCGCAAAAAGCCATGACCGGCGAAGTGCGGCTGTCGGTCACCGAGGGCCTCGGTGCCGTTTGGGTGGGCAACCGGCTGGTGGAGTTCCAGCGGCGCCATCCCGAACTGCTGGTCGACGTGCAGGCGACGATGCAGTCCTCCGATGTCCTGCGGCTGGAGACCGATCTCGCCGTTCAGATCACGCGTCCCACCGCCAAGGATCTCAAAGTCGTCAAGCTCGGACGCATGCATTTCAGTTTCTTTGCCGCCCAGTCCTACATCGACCGCTACGGCGTCCCGAAAAGCATGGCCGATCTGGTGAATCACCGGCTGGTGATCCAGACCGAGAACGACGAGAACGCCCACAAGCTTTACAACCGCTTCTTTCCCGGCGTTGCCCCCGAGAAGTTCGTCGCGCAACGCTCGAACGTATCGAGCGTGCATTACTGGGCGGTCGCACGCGGCGCCGGCGTCGGAATGCTGCCGACCTACATCTATGCTTTCGATACGCCGCTCATCCCGTTCGATCTGCCGATTCACTATCAGGCCGACATCTGGATGACCTACCACGAGAGCGCCGACCAGATCCCACGCGTCCGCGCCCTGGCCGACTGGCTGGTCGAAACGTTCTCGCCGCGACACAATCCGTGGTTCCGCGACGAGTACATCCCACCGCAGGAATTGAAGAAGAAGTACCGCGGCGAGCCGCTCGGAAACCCGTTCGACGTCTCGCTGGGCGAGCCCGCACGACCAAGCCCGCGGGAACGAAAGAAGTCCCGGCGCTGATATTGGTCAGAAACCATATTAGCCGCAAATATGGGCGTTTATTAATGGTAAAACGTCAACTTACGGTTTAGGGCGCTGACAATCCCTATTTCCGCTCCGTTGTCATTTGCCGCGGCGCGCGCTTTGTATGCTGCCGCAGTCATCATCCGCGGACGCGATGTCCTCAAAAGCAGCCAACCCGATCGACGCTTACGTCGCCGCGCGACTGCGCACATGTCGTAAGCAGCTCGGCCTATCGCAGGCGGAGATCGCCAAGCAACTCGGCGTGACCTTCCAGCAGATCCAGAAATACGAAGCAGGCCTCAATCGCATCGGTGCCGGCCGGCTGTTTCAGTTTGCCTCGCTCTACGGCGTCGCTATCCAGGATCTGTTTCCGAAATGTGTCGGCACCGCCGACGGCTCGCGGCACAGCCAGAAGCAAGACGAAATCACCGCCTTTTCGCTCAGTCCGGAAGGCTGGAACCTGTGCGAAGGGTTCCGGCGCATCAAGAACGCACAGCAGCGCCGGGTCGTGATCGGCCTGATCCAGGAAATGGGCGCGAAGTAGCGCCCTACTCCACCGGCATCATACCAGGCATCATGTTCATGTTGAGGTGATACATGATCCACAGCGAGCCGACGATCAGAATGCCGACGATGATCGCCGCGAACACGAAGGCGGCGTTGTTCCACTGCTGACTGGCGCTCCTGTCCATGTGCAGGAAGCATTTGAGGTGGACCCCGATCTGCACGACGCCGACGGCAATGATCGCCGGGATCAGAATGCCCGCAGGCGCGGCATGGGTCATCACCAGCCAGAACGGCACTCCCGTCAGAATCACCGACAGAACGAAGCCGACGAGATAGGATTTGACGGTGGCGTGACCGGCACCGGCATCCTCAAACGCGTGGCCGTCTTCGAACTCGTGCTTGTCGACCGGCTTGGTCATCACGCCGCTCCCATCAGATAGACGATGCTGAACACCCCGATCCAGACGATGTCGAGGAAGTGCCAGAACAGGCTGAGCAGCAACAGCCGCGTCCGGTTGACCGCCGTGAGGCTCCTCAGCGCCAGCTGAACGAACATCACGCCCATCCAGACCAGGCCCGACGTCACGTGCAGGCCGTGGGTGCCGACCAAGGTGAAGAAGGCCGACAGGAAGCCGGAGCGATCCGGGCCGGCGCCTTCGGCGATCAACTTGGAGAACTCGTGCACTTCCATCGACACGAAGCCGAAGCCGCAGAGGAACGTCAGCGCCAGCCAGACGAACACGGTCCGCAAGTTTCCCGCATTCGCCGCGATCATCGCCATGCCGTAGGTCAGACTCGAGACCAGCAGCAGAGCCGTTTCCACCGCGACGAACGAGAGATCGAACAGCTCGCGTCCCGCCGGTCCGCCGTTGAGATTGTCGCGCAGCACGACGAACCCGGCGAAGATCGACGCGAACAGCACGCAGTCGCTCATCAGGTAGATCCAGAAGCCGAGCGGCGTCTTGCCGGCGTCCGAATGATCGGCGTGGGCGAACTCCCGGTCTTTGACGATCGCGGTCATTGCACCACCTCCGGAGCCTTGGCGCCAAAGTGGAGCGCTTCGGTACGCGCCACCGTCTCGGACGGCACGAACCAGTCGCGATGCTCGTCGAAGCTATGCCAGATGGTCATGCCGATCATCGCCAGGAATGCGCCGGCCGCCATCCACCAGATATGCCAGGTCAGTGCGAATCCGAGTCCGATCGACAGAATGCCGATGATGAAGCCGGTGCCGGTGTTCTTCGGCATGTGGATTTTCGCATACGACGGCTCCAGCTTGGGTGCCTTGCCTTCCTGCTTCATGGCCCAGAAGGCATCAATGCCCTTCACCACGGGAACGTTGGCGAAGTTGTAGAAAGCCGGCGGCGACGAGGTCGCCCACTCCAGCGTGCGCCCGTTCCAAGGATCGCCGGTGGTGTCCTTGAGCTTGTCGCGGCGGATGATGGACAGAACGATCTGCGCTACCGTCGCGGCAATACCGATGCCGATGATGACGGCGCCTATCGCGGCCACGACCAGATAAGCCTGCCATACCGGGTTGTCGACATGTGCCAGACGCCGCGTCATGCCCATCAGGCCGAGGGCATAGATCGGCATGAAGGCGACATAGAAGCCGATCAGCCAGCACCAGAACGATACCTTGCCAAGGAAGGGATCGAGCTTGAAGCCGGTCGCCTTGGGGAACCAGTAGGAGAACCCGGCCATGACGCCGAACACCACGCCGCCGATGATCGCGTTGTGGAAGTGGGCGATCAGGAACAGCGAATTGTGCAGCACAAAATCGGCGGCCGGCACCGCCATCAAAACGCCGGTCATGCCGCCGATGGCGAAGGTGACGATGAAGCCGAGGGTCCACAGCACCGGCACCTCGAACCGCACGCGGCCGCGGTACATCGTGAACAGCCAGTTGAAGATCTTCACGCCGGTCGGGATCGAGATGATCATCGTCGTGATGCCGAAGAAGGCATTGACGTTGGCGCCCGAGCCCATGGTGAAGAAGTGATGCAGCCAGACGAGGAACGACAGGATGGTGATGCACATCGTGGCGTAAACCATCGACTTGTAGCCGAACAGCGCCTTGCCCGAGAACGTCGCCACCACTTCGGAATAGATGCCGAAGCATGGAATGACGAGGATGTAGACCTCGGGATGGCCCCACGCCCAGATGAGGTTGACGTACATCATCGGGTTGCCGCCGCCGTCATGCGTGAAGAAGTGCATGCCGAAATAGCGGTCGAGGCCGAGCATCGCGAGCGTCACCGTCAGGATCGGGAACGCGGCGACGATCAGCATGTTGGCGCACAG
>JAHFQC010000010.1:14897-23138 GCA_023259375.1 Alphaproteobacteria bacterium | reverse complement strand
AAGATCGGCATGTGCATCATCTTCATGCCGGGCGCGCGCATCTTCAGGATCGTGGTGATGAAGTTCACGCCCGACAGAAGCGTTCCGAGGCCGGATATCTGCAACGCCCATATGTAGTAGTCGACACCGACACCGGGCGAGAACGCGAGCTCCGACAGCGGCGGATAGGCAAGCCAGCCGACATGGGCGAACTCGCCGATCGCCAGCGAGATGTTGACCAGCATGGCGCCCGCGGCGGTAAGCCAGAAGCTGAGCGAATTGAGGTACGGGAACGCCACGTCGCGCGCGCCGATCTGCAGCGGCATGACGATGTTCATCAGCCCGATCACGAACGGCATCGCCATGAAGAAGATCATGATGACGCCGTGGGCGGTGAAGATCTGGTCGAAATGTTCCGGCGGCAGATATCCGGCGCTGCCCGCCGAGGCAATGGCCTGCTGGCTGCGCATCATCAGCGCGTCGGCAAAGCCGCGCAGCAGCATGACCAGGGCGAGAATGACGTACATGATGCCGATCTTCTTGTGATCGACGCTGGTCAGCCATTCGTCCCACAGCGTTTTCCAGCCCTTGAAGTAGGTCAAGGCGCCGACCACGGCGAGGCCCACCAGCGCCATGCCGCCGACCGCACCCATGATGATGGGTTCGTGGAACGGTATGGCGTCGAGGGTCAGCTTGCCGAACAGAAAGCTCTCTTGCATGGCATCAGCTCTTTGAAATGGGTTTGCCGGTCTTCGGATCGCACAGCGGGCCTTTGGGGACCGGACCCTTGATACGGGCCATGCTCACCGCCTCGTTGGTGCAAATACCGCCGAGGGCGCATTGATTGAGAATGCGGTCGTAGAGGCCCTTCTCTACCGCGCTGTAAAACGCCACCGCGTGGGCGCCCGGCGCGGCCAGGGTGCGATAGGCGGCGGTGTCGAGCGGCGCGGTGGCTTTGGCGCGCGCGATCCAGGCTTTCAGTTCAGCCGGTTCCATCGCCTGGGCCTTGAAATTCATGTCGGCGAAGCCGCGGCCGGAGTAATTGGCGGAGATTCCAAGATAGCTGCCGGCATGATCGGCACGCAGGTTCAACTGCGACTGCATCCCAGGCATGGTGTAGACCTGGGTGCCGAGCTGCGGAACGAAGAACGCGTTCATCACACCCGAGCTGGTCAGCGTGAAATGCACCGGGCGGCCGACCGGCAGCGCCAGCTCATTGACCGACGCGACGCCGTATTCGGGATAGATGAACAGCCATTTCCAATCGAGCGAGACGACCTGCACTTCGAGCGGCTTCTCGGCGGAAGCGATCGGGCGGCGCGGATCAAGCGTGTGGGTGGAAATCCAAGTGACGGTTCCCAAGATCAGGATGATCACGATCGGAATCGACCACACGACAACTTCGATGGCGTTCGAATGGCTCCAATTCGGCGCGTAGGTCGCCTTGGTATTGGAGGCGCGATACTTCCAGGCAAAAGCCGCCGTCATCCCGATCACAGGTACGACGACCAGCAGCATCAGCCCGGTTGCCAGATAAATGATGTTGCGTTCGGCTTCGCCGATCGGACCCTTGGGATCGAGCAGCACGGCATCACAGCCGCTGAGAAGAACGGCAGCAAGCGCCAGCGTCGCGACACGCGCTCCTACCGCAATCCACGAAGTTCGCTTCGATATCGGTGACACGCTCGAATCCCTGCCGCGACGGATGAATTCGATCCTGACCTGCCGCGGAAGCCGGATCGATACGCCAAGGTGCTGGTGCCGCTCGGGAAATTCGCGCGCGAGGCGCTACGGGAGGAAACACTGCAACTGATCGGTACTGCACTTTGGCATTGTTCTAAAGAAAGACAGCTAGGCCTTGCAGGCAATCGGCCAAAATGTCGCAAATCGACGATCGTACATGTTCCCTCTCGGCACAGTTACTCAAACGAAAACGGCCCGCATTGCTGCAAGCCGTTCTCATTGTCAAAGTTGCACGAAAGCGCGTCAGGCCGCTTGTTTGGTGGAACAAGCCAAGACGGCTTCATCGGCCGTCAGCAGAACCGGAAGGTCGAGCAGGATCACGAACCCGCTGTCACGACGGACCACGCCGTCGATGTACTCGGATCGCCATGCGACGCCGACATCGGGAGCTCCTTCGATTTGCGCGTCGCTGAAGCTCGTCACTTCCTGGACGCGGTCCGCCACCAATCCCAGCGACAGAATGCGATCGGCCAACGGCACATCCATCACCATGATCCGGGTCGCCGGTGTCGGATCCACCTTCGGCAGACCAAGCTTGAGACGCAAATCGATCACCGGCGTGCCGCGTCCACGCACGTCGATCAATCCAAGCAGATACTCCGGCCCCTCGGGAATGCGGAAGGAGGTGCGGTAATCGAGGATTTCGCGCACCAAAGCGACCGGCACCGCGAACACTTCCGAGCCCAGGCAAAGCGTGACGTATTCGGCTGCTGCGCCAGTCATGTCACGCATACTCCCTGAAATCGCCGTCGGAAGTGTGGCCTTGCGACATATCGAGCGCAAAGCCCTGGGCGCGCGCTTGTTGCTCGGCGACGGAGTTCTTGGCCGGCCGAACCGACGGAGAATTCGGTCCCTTGGACAAGGAACGGACGATGGGGGCTGGCGAAGCCGTACGCCTGGAGGGGGTCATGGACGGCTTCGCCTGCCCTCTTCCGGTCGACGCGGTGTCGGTCCGGAAATAGGAGATCGAGCTCTGCAGCTCTTCCGATTGCGAGGCCAACTCTTCGCTGGTCGCGGACATCTCTTCGGACGCGGCGGCGTTCTGCTGAGTGACCTTGTCGAGTTGCTGGATGGCCTCGTTGACCTGGGCCGCACCGATATCCTGTTCGCGGCAGGCGGCGGAAATCTCGGCGACCAGCTCGGCCGTCTTGCGGATGTCAGGAACAAGGCGCACCAGCATTTCGCCGGCGGTCTGGGCGGCGCGAACCGTTTCGCCCGACAGCGAACTGATCTCGGTAGCAGCCGTCTGGCTGCGTTCTGCCAGTTTGCGCACCTCCGAGGCCACCACGGCAAAGCCTTTGCCATGTTCGCCGGCACGCGCCGCTTCGACTGCCGCATTCAAGGCCAAGAGGTCGGTCTGGCGCGCGATCTCCTGCACGATGGTGATCTTTTCGGCGATGGTCTGCATGGCGTTGACCGCCTTGTTGACCGCATCACCCGAATCCTCGGCATCCTTGGCCGACTGCCGGGACATCTTTTCGGTTTGCGCCGCGTTGTCGGCGTTCTGCTTGATGTTGGACGCCATCTGCTCCATCGATGCCGATACTTCCTCGGCCGCCGAGGCCTGTTCACTCGCACCCTGGCTCATTTGCTCGGCGGTGGACGACAATTCCTGGCTTCCCGACGAAACGTTGGAGGAAGCGGAAATGGCATCGCCGACCACGCCGCGCAGACGCTCGACCATCAAATTGACGGTATTCACGACATCGCGCACTTCATCGTTCGACTGCACCGTCACCGTCTGGGTGAGATCGCCGGCGGCCACGGTTTCGGTCGCACGCGCGATCTTCTTCAAACCGGCGCTGACGGACACCATCACCCACATTGCAAACGCAATCGCCACGACCACGCCGATACACGCCACGGCGATCAGGACATTGCGCGTCGACAGATAGGTTTGGTCCGCATCCGCATCGGCGGTTTTCAGTTGGCCGACGGTCAATGCCACGAGCTCGTCGGCGCTCTTCTGAAGTCCGACGTTGATGCGATAGAGTTCGCCGTACGCGACCGCCTTTGCTTCCGCCTCGCGGCCCGCCAGAGCCAGGTCGGTGAGCTGGGCATCCTGGGTCTTCATTTCTTCCCATTGCTCGCGCATCCGATCGTATTTCACTTTGCCTTTTTCCGAGGCAATGCTGGCGCCGCGCTCCATATCCTGATCCATTTGGGCACGGACTTTGGTCAACGCATCTGCGTACGATCGGCGCTTGGCGGGATCGTCGGCCAGCATCAGGTTTTTCTCCGTCCTGGCCATGTCGAGCACGTTCATTTTGACTTCTTGCGCCGTTTTCATGCGCTCCACCGGACCCGCAATCATCGCACTCAGGGTCTCGTTCATCGTCGTCAGTCCGCCGATGCCAAATCCCGCGGCAACGACAAGCATGAGAACAATCAGACCGAAGGCCAGACCGAGTTTCAGTTTAATCGTGAAGCGCAACTTCTCCTCCTGCGCGTATATGGCTCTTTGCCGACGAACGCAGCACTGGAATTCCCGGAACTGGACGACCGCGTTCGAGCACCACTTCAATCCCCCCGAATTCGCCCGCTATGAGAAAAACGGCGCACCCGGACTGCAAAACACCAACCGCTGATCAAATCGGCGACAAGTCGTGCCGCCTAGAAGTTGCCGTTGACGACGCAACATCCGTTGGAAACAGAATCCTTCCGTTGCGTTGAATCCATGCTAACCGCAGTCAACAGGCTATGGTCCATTCGGATTACCGGAGAAGGTTCACAGTCTATAAAATATTGAGAAGACATATCTGATAATGATCGCGTGCAAACGCGATGCTGTGCGCGTCACGAATCTTTCGCAAAGCGCACTTGCTAGAACGCTTAAAAATATAAACTGGGGACATTATGGTCAGCACACACACCGCATTCGATTGAGCTCCGGTGCTCGATGACCACGGAGACAGATCGGATCGCGCAGTTCAGTGCGGCCGTTGCACTCATATACGAGACAATCATCGACGACGCGCGCCGCATCGCCGTGGAAAAGGCCGTTTGCGCGCTGGTGGATGCGGATGAGATCGTGTTCACACGGCAGCGTACGGGTCCGCAAACCCGGCTCTCTCCCAACGGCACCGGCAATTGCGATTTGGACGGCGACGAAGTCGCACAAGTCCGCGACGAGCGCCCTGCTCCGTATGTCCTGTCGCTCGATATCGTCGACCACGGCTACGACAAGCTGAGGCTGATTGTCGTGCGCCATCCCAGCCGGGCCGCGTTCACGGATCGCGATCTCGGATGGCTGTCGCTGCTGCAGCCGCATCTGCAGAACGCCGAGTTCGTCAGAAGCCTTCTGCCCGACGGTATGCTCGGAAGCGTTGCGGGCAGCCATCTTGTCCGCACCATGGCGCAGGGGCTGATCATTGTCTCTGCCGCTTGCGAGATCATGTGGTTCAACCCCCTGGCGCGGGAAATCCTCGACGCGCAGCAAGGCTTATCCAATGTGGGGGGCCACCTTCGCGCTGCACGCGCCTTCGAAAGTACGCGGATCGAAATACTGATCCGCGAAGCCGCCAAAGGACGACGGGGCGTGATGCTCGTCGAGCAGTCCTCGATGTGGCTGCCTTACGGACTGTCGTTTACACCGCTGGAAGTCGACACCATGCAGCCCGCTCCGCCGCGGCACGTTCAGCTCGGATCCGTGCTGATAACCATCAAGGACATGCGCCGACACACGGATGTCATCATCGCCCGACTGACCGACGTGTTCGGCTTCACCAAAGCCGAACAGCAGATCGGTGCCCTGCTACTGACCGGCCATAGCCTGGGTGATGCCGCGAGGGTTTTGGGGAAATCCCTGTCGACGGTCAAGAAACAGCTTCGCAGCATGCTGACCAAGACGGGAACACGCAATCAAGCCGAGCTCTTGGGTATGTTCCTGTCGGTCCCAAGTCTGCTTTGAAAGAACGCGTTCGCGCTTCTGTCCGTATCTGCTCTTCAGATTACCTGTCGTGCCACGCAGATCGGAGAAAATCGGCGGCTGTGGTCGCGATAGTGTTGATCGTTCGCGCCGGTCGATCGATCGCATGGCCGGTCAGGCGGGCGACCATGGGATTGAACAGCCATGCGATATCGGTGACCGCCTCGTGCGGCGCGGTTGCGGCCCGCTGATAACGAATGGACTGCAGATGCGAGAGAAACGCGCGCTCCTTCGAGACTCCGATAAGCAGACGCGGCGCGGCAGTTGTCTCCGTTTCCAGGAAAGTCCTCCCGTCGATGTCCACGGCTGCGCTGCACCACTGCACGTGAACACAGTGCTCCACCGCAGCAGCACCGCCAAGCGAGTGACCGACCAGCGCAACCTTGGAAAAATCGATCGCCGCAGCGAACTTGGCATTGCCGAGGAGAAAAGTCCGCACGCTGTCGAAATCCGCCATCCACACCGGCAAAAGTTTGTGTCGTAGACCGGCTTCGAGTTTATCCGGCGCAGCATCCTCATCCACGGTTCCGCGCGGCATCTGCTCGGCAATCTTGCCGTCGATTACGGTGGCGCGAACGCTGTAGGTCGGCGTGATCGCCGCGATGACGAAGCCGCGGCTGGCAAGTTCTTCGAGCAGAGCGGAGTATTCGAGCGCCGTCTTGCCGTAACCGGGTTCGAAGAGCAACAGCGGGTGCTTTCCTCCGCTCGGTGGCGTCGTCAATGCGCGTGAATAGACTCGCGATACCGAGCGGTAAACCAGCGTGTTCACCGCATTGGCACGATCGAGCGCCTCAGTCCATCGGCCCGGGGCGTACGGCGCAGCAACATCTTTCTGCGGTTTGGTCGGATACCAGAGGACCACCGATAGCCGGCGGACGGGACCACTGCCGAATGGGTCCGGACGAGCGCCGTCGACAACCGTCAGAATGTTCCGCCCAGCGCCCCATGGTCCAGTCGTCTCGGGAAGCCGGGCCTCGGTACAGCGCCAGAGCCAAACGTAGATCAGCAGCACTCCGACGAGTACAGCCAATATCAACACGACCCACTTGGCATAGCCGGTTATGCGCGCATGCATCGTGTTCAACGCCCGCAACAGGACGAGGAACGCTAGCGAGCAGTGTGCGCCCCAACAAGGGGCAAACGGGTGCAAACAAAAACAGCGGGAGTTTCCTCCCGCTGTTTCCGTATCGATACTCGGCGTTCGCTTAGCGCTTCGAGAACTGGAAGCTGCGGCGGGCCTTCGGCTTGCCGTACTTCTTGCGTTCGACGGCGCGCGGGTCGCGGGTGAGGAAGCCGCCCGGCTTCAACGCGGCGCGCAGGGCCGGCTCATAGTTCACGAGGGCGCGGCTGAGGCCGTGGCGCACGGCGCCGGCCTGGCCGGAAAGACCACCGCCCGACACCGTCACGACGACGTCGAACTGACCATCGCGGTTGGTGGCGATCAGCGGCTGGCGCACGATCATGCGCAGCACCGGACGGGCGAAGTAAATCTTTTCGTCCTTGCCGTTGATGGTGATCAGGCCCTTGCCCGGCTTCACCCAAACGCGGGCAACCGCGTTCTTGCGGCGGCCGGTAGCATACGAACGGCCCTTGGCATCGCGCTTGCCGGTCGCCGGAACGGCGTCCGCAGCGGTGGCGGGCTTCGCCTTGATCAGCGTCGTCTTCAGATCGCTGAAGCTTTTCACATCTTCCGCCATGGTCAGGCCGCCTTCACGTGATGCTTGGAGTTCTTGGAATTGAGCTTGGCGACGTCGAGCGCTTCGGGCTGCTGAGCGGCATGGGGATGCTCGGCACCGGCATAGACGCGCAGGTTGGAAAGCTGGCGACGGCCCAGCGGGCCCCGCGGGATCATGCGTTCAACCGCCTTCTCGACGATACGCTCCGGATGGGCGCCACGCAGAATGTCTTCCGCCCAACGCTCCTTGATGCCGCCGATGTAGCCGGTGTGGTGGTAATACACCTTCTTCTTGGCCTTCTGGCCCGTCAGGACGACTTTGGCTGCGTTGATGATGATGACGTTGTCGCCGCAATCCATATGTGGCGTATAGGTGGCTTTATGCTTGCCACGCAGGCGCAGCGCGACGAGAGCAGCGAGGCGACCGACGACGAGACCCGTCCCGTCGATCACGATCCACTTCTTCTCAATCTCGGAGGCCTTTGCCGAGTAGGTGGTCATGGGATGAATAATCCTTAGAGAGGCGCGCCGTATACGGGGTTGGCCTCACGTCGTCAAGCAAATGCGCCCGAAATGGAAGGATTTTTTGCGTGCGGTATTATGGTACCGCATCCTGCATCATCCCTTCTGCTGCTTCGTCAAATTTGCATCCAAGGCGCAGGTTCAGCCTAATCCGGAGACAATTATTACTTGCACAACGAATATATTTATATACCTCAAGTTGTATTCGGTTTTCCCTGCCGTTAATCTTACCTCGGGGAACTGACCTCCGATGGACGGATCGGCAGTCCCTCACAGGAGGACAGAATGGCTAATTATGACGGCATTCTTGTGCGCCAAAATTTGAGTGATACGGGCACGATGCCCAGGACGGGTGGCTGGACCGCCTGCCCCGATATCATCAAGGCAGGTACGT
>JAHFQC010000010.1:0-14887 GCA_023259375.1 Alphaproteobacteria bacterium | reverse complement strand
GTCTCCCATCCAACATCCCGGCGACGTTCTGACCACGCCGGCGAGCTACGCCTCCGATCCGACCCAGCCCGTCGTTCTGAACGCCCCCAATTTCGTTTACATCCGCGGCAAGAACCTGGGCGCGGCGGCTCAGGAAGGTGTTGCGCGTCTGTTTGCGGCGAAGCAGGCGCTCTTCCTGTATCCGCAGCAATGGCTGCAAAATCCGATCAAAACGCAGAACGGGTCCGAGACCACGCCGATAGCGTTGCTGGACTTCAATGCGATCGGCGTCACGCTCGACCCGTTCGTCTGGGTTCCCAGCGATATTGCCGATCACTATTGCATCGTCGGCTTTGTTTCCACGGCCGGACATACCTTCGAAAGCCAGAAGCCGCCAAATGCCGTTGGCTCGATCGACGACTTAGCGGCGTGGATCGCCAAGACCGGCGGCACCGGCTGGCACAATGTCCAGTTCACGTCACAAGGCAGCCCGACCTTCACCAACAAGACCCATTATCCGCCATCGACTACCGACGCCCACATGCAGTTTGCGATCACCTGCACGGCCTGTCCGATCGGTTCGCAGGTTTCGTTCTCGTGCGGCAAGCCGTTGCCGGATGGAACCTACATCAACCTGCCGGTCTCGACCGTCACCAAGACGGACAAGATGGGCTTCTTCGTCGAGGCCGATGTTCCTGCCGGATGGGAATCCGACATCTACTAT
Organism: Alphaproteobacteria bacterium; assembly: GCA_023259375.1. Classification (GTDB taxonomy): domain Bacteria; phylum Pseudomonadota; class Alphaproteobacteria; order Micropepsales; family Micropepsaceae; genus Rhizomicrobium. The sequence goes on along the minus strand of JAHFQC010000010.1, from coordinate 14,184 downwards.
TCGTACTATGATAACGGCCACGTATCGCCGGATCCTGCCCACTTCGAAGTGGCGATGAGTGCGTCGGTAGTGACGTCCGTCTCGGCCAACAAGGCGATCGCTGAGCTTGGTCGGAGCCGAACCGAGATCTTCCCGAACCATATCGGCGTACACCAGACCGGCCGTCTGATGAACGATATGCCGGTCTACAAACTGATCCCGGTGGGCAGCGACGTCACCAAGTTCCCGACGAAGATCTAGTTCACTCTTGGTGATACTCGTCTTATCGCAAGCCCGGCCTTCACCGGCCGGGCTTATTTCGATCAACCGGCATCGGTGGCGAATACCGTGAAACCCAACAGGTGATCGACCACACCGTCGTCGTCGCCGAGCGGAAAATAAGCGGTCTCACTGTGCATCGGCAGCCTGAGGCGACAGTGCTGCACCATCCGACATTTGAACACCCGGGGCTCGCCGGTGTTCACCACCTCGGCATAGAGATGATGGCGGTAGTTCGCCCGCATCACCTCGGCGACCTCAGGTTCGCTGTACCGCCGTCCCTGGAAATTCCATCCCACAGCCGCCACCGGCACATCGCCAACAAAACGGAATTCGTAGTCGATGCCGCCATCGATAACCCGGATTAAGCTCGCATGCTTGGCGAGGCCGCGAAGCCCGCGCAATGTAACTTGCTGGCGTCCGGGGAAGCGGCGCGAACCTCTCAGGTCCCGCCAATAGGCGACACCCTGGCGAATGACACTGCTTTCCGCTGCATCCGCAGGGAAAAACATTGGAGCGTTCGAATCTGCCGGTTCGGAATCCAAAGCCGCCGTCCCACCCAAGTTGAGACCGACTGTAAATCGCGATCTTTAAGGATTGCTGACCCTCGGTTCGGCAGCCAATCTCGACCTTTTCGGTAGTGTACTCAGTTTATCACCACTAAAATTTTGTAGTTATTTCTATTGTACATTTTCTTGACGGATAGTCGCGATGAGTGTGTCATATACATGTACAATGTTCCGCTGGGGAACATCGGAGGCACGATGGACGACATGGACCGCATGACAGCCGCAGGCGCGAAGACGCGCCGCCCGTGTTGTAGACCGAACTAACGCCTCACCAACAACCAGTTTGCCGCCAACCTCGGCTCATTCCGGGGAACGGATTTCTATTGCCGAAGGACCGACCGATGACCCACTTTTCCGCCCGCTCCCTGTTTCTCCTCTCTACCGCACTCGCACTGACCGGCACTGCGGTTGCCGCCCCTGCCCTTGATGCCGCCGCCGGCGAAACGGTGGTCGTCACCGGAACGCGCGCCGAGGGACGCTCCAAGCTCGAGACGCTGGCGCCGGTCGATGTGGTGTCGACGGCTGAAATCCAGAACCGCGGCTCGACCGAATTCGCCACTGCGCTGGCCGAGACCGTGCCGTCGCTCAACTTCCCGCGCGCAGCCCTGGTGGATGGAACCGACGCGATCCGCCCCGCCACGTTGCGCGGACTGTCGCCCGACCAGACGCTGGTGCTGGTGAACGGCCTGCGCCAGCACGCGTCGGCGCTGGTGAACCTCAACGGCTCCGTCGGCCGCGGCGCGGCGGCGGTGGATCTCAACACCATTCCTTCGGCGGCGCTTGAAACCGTGGAAGTGCTGCGCGACGGCGCTTCGGCGCAATACGGCTCGGATGCCATCGCAGGCGTGGTGAATCTGCGCCTCAAAGAAGCTTCGTCGGGCGGCGGCGCCAGCATCACCGGCGGCGAGTATGTGACGTCGGTGAAGACCGCGCGCGGCGAACGCGACGAGCAGGACGGCGCCACCATCACAGTCTCGGCGTGGCAAGGCTTTTCGCTCGGCGGCAACGGGTTTCTCACTCTGACCGGCGAATACCTGCATCGCGCAGCGACCGGCCGCTCCGATTACGATCCGCGGGCCACCGCGGGCGGACGCATTACCGCACGTATCGGCGATCCGCAGATCGATCCGCAGTGGTCGTTCGTCGCCAACGCCGGCTACGATCTCGACGCCGACTGGCAAGCCTATGGCTGGGTGCAGTACCAGGACCGTCAGAGCAAAAGCGCTGCCTTCCCGCGCCTCTCCGACAACGCCAACAACGTCACCGCGATCTATCCCGACGGCTTCCTGCCGAAGATCGGCCTCAGCTCGCAGGACGTCAGCGCGGCGGGCGGCGTCAAGGGAACGCTGTTGGGCTGGAAAACCAATTTCAGCGTCACTTACGGCCGCAACGGTCTCGATTTCTCGACGGTCGATAGCCTCAACGCGACCTATGGCGCCTCATCTCCGACCCGTTTCAACGACGGCAGTCTGACCTACGAGCAGATCGTGCTCGATGCCGCGTTCAGCCGCGAATTCGAGATCGGCACCGCCGGCCCGCTGAATGTCGCCTGGGGTCTGGAACAGCGCTTCGAGAACTACAAGATCGAACCCGGTCAGCACGAGAGCTGGGATCGTGGACCGCTCGGCACCAACACCTCGCTGGCGGGCGGCGCCCAAGGTTTCGTCGGCTTCCAGCCCTCGAACGCGGTCGATCAGGATCGCAACAATTTCGCCGCCTATGTCGATCTCGAATTGCCGGTGACGACCGAACTCACGGTCGGCGGCGCTTTACGCGTCGAACATTATTCCGACTTCGGCGACAAGGTGACCGGCAAGGTTTCGGCGCGCTACGACTTCAACCCGAACTTCGCGCTGCGCGGATCGTTCCAGACCGGGTTCCGCGCCCCGTCGCTGCAGCAGTCCTATTTCACCTCGACGTCGTCGATCATCCAGGACGGCGCCGTGGTCGAGACCGGCACCTTCCCCGCCACCAGCCCGGTCGCGGCGGCGCTCGGCGGCAAGGCGCTCAAGCCGGAGAAGTCGAAAAACTATTCCGTCGGCGCCGTGGTGCGGTTCGGCGGCTTCGATCTCACCGTCGATGCCTATCGCATCGATATCGACGACCAGATCGTGCTGTCGGAGCTGATCAACCGCAGCTTCTCGACGCAGGTCGCGTCGCTACTTGATCCGCTGCATGTCCAGGCGGCACGCTTCTTCCTCAACGGCGTCGCCAGCCGCACCCGCGGTATCGATGCGGTCGGTCACTACCGCCTGCCCGCTGACGTCTATGGCGATTTCGATTTCACCCTGGCAGGAAACTACAACGACGTTGCGGTCACCAAAGTGCCGACCAATTCCTCGGTGCTCAATCCGGTGCCGACGCTGTTCGCCCGGCAACGTCTCTTGACGCTGTCGAACGGCACGCCGGAATACAAAGTGACCGCGACCACCGACTGGAGCCTCGACAAGTTCGGCGCCACGCTGCGCGCAACCTATTACGGCGACGTGCTGCAGCCCGCCTCGACCGCCTCAGGCGATTACTGGACCGGCAACAAGTTGCTGGTCGACCTCGAAACGCGTTATCAGGTGACCGACAATGTCGGCGTGGCCGTGGGTGCCGACAATCTGCTCGATACTTATCCCAACGCGGTGCCGCTGACCCTGAATTCCAACGGCGTGCTCGGCTTCCCCTACTATTCGCCGTTCGGCTTCAACGGCCGCTATGTTTACGGCCGCCTGAACGTGAAGTGGTAATGAAGAAGGGAGCAGTTTCGGCTGCTCCCTTCGCTTGCTCTACGTACTCCCCACAGCGGCATTTGGCGCCGTTCCGCGGAGGGCCCGGCCAAGCAAGGCTGAAGGCGGGTCTTTGCCGATGCCGGGCTATGGGTTTCGCTGCCGACGTTTTCATCTGTCTGAAGAAAACCGCCGACTTCCGCGGCCGGGCGCGGCGGCGCGAGTTCTGGTCGTTCCTGATTTTCTGGATCATCGCCGCAGTGGCGAGCGTGCTCGCGTTCGAAATTCCGCCGGGATCTTTCAATACTGCCGCCCTGCTGCCTCTCGCGAAATCCGCACCGGTCCTGTTGATTCCACTCATCCTCATCCTGCCCCTCGCCGCCGTGGCGGTGCGCCGTCTGCACGACATCGGATTGTCGGGCTGGTGGCTGGTTTCGGCGGCGGCCCCCATACCGGTGCTCGATGTTTTCATCGTCGGTGCCCAGGTCGTCTGCTTCGCCAAAGCCGGCACCGCAGGACCCAACCGCTACGGACCGGATCCGCGCGCCTGACGTTTCCCGCTTGGGGTTTGGCGGCAAATCGCCTAAATAAGAGTATGTAGCTTGCGCAATTTCTGGCGCCGGAGAGCCCTATGCCGAATTATCCCGACGATCTCATCAAATCGATCCTGCGCAACAACCGCTACATCGCCATGATCGGCGCCAGCGGCAACGAGATGCGGCCGAGCTACTTCGCGATGAAGTATCTCCTCGACAAGGGTTTTCGCATACGCCCGGTGAACCCCGGTCTGGCGGGAAAAAAGATCCTGAACCAGGACGTCTATGCCTCGCTCAAGGACGTGCCGGCGCCGATCGAGATCGTCGACATTTTCCGCGGCCCCGAGTACGCGCCCGCCATCGTGAAAGAGGCGTTGGAAGAACGCGAGCGGCTCGGCATCAAGGTGATCTGGATGCAGCTCACGGTGATCAACGAGGAAGCGGCGAAGATGGCCGAAGACGCCGGGCTGACAGTCATCATGGACCGCTGCCCCAAGATCGAATACGGCCGCTTCTGCGGCGAGATCGGTTGGATGGGCATCAACCGCAAACTGATCGACAATCGCAAGCCCAAGCTGTTCGGCAAAGGCGGTTCGCTGATGATCGACGACAAGCGCCGCACCGTCAAAACGGACGGTTGATCCCTCGCCCCCGCAGGGGTACAGCAGAAAATCCAGATTCATCGAGGGGCCGCGCGCGCCTCTTGTTCAGGAGCGTCAAATGGCAGAATACGGCTTCGACACACTTAGCGTTCACGCGGGCGCGCAGCCCGATCCGGCGACCGGCGCGCGGGCGACGCCGATCTACCAGACCACGGCGTATGTGTTCGAAGATGCCGATCAGGCTGCCGCGCTGTTCAACCTCCAGGTCTTCGGCAACATCTATTCGCGCATCAACAACCCCACCAATGCGGTGCTGGAAGAGCGCGTTGCGGCGCTCGAAGGCGGCCGCGCGGGTCTGTCGGTGGCTTCGGGCCACGCAGCCCAGATGGTGGCCCTGTTCACCCTGATGAGCCCGGGCAAAAACGTGGTTGCTGCGCGCCAGCTCTATGGCGGCTCGATCAACCAGTTCAATCACACCTTCGCCAAGTTCGACTGGCATGTGAAGTGGGCCGACGGGACCAAGCCCGAGACCTTCAAGGACCTGATCGACGAGAACACCCGCGCCGTCTACATCGAGAGCCTGGCCAATCCGGGCGGCGTCATCACCGATATCGAAGCCATCGCCAAGATCGCGCATGCCGCGGGCGTGCCGCTGATCGTCGACAATACCCTGGCCTCGCCCTATCTGATCCGTCCGATCGAATGGGGCGCCGACGTGGTGCTGCATTCGGCCACGAAGTTCCTCGGCGGCCATGGCAACTCGATGGCCGGCGCCATCGTCGATGCCGGCAAGTTCGATTACGGTACCGGCAAGTACCCCACCATCTCCGAGCCCTGCCCATCCTATCACGGCATGAAGATGTGGGAGACGTTCGGCGACATGGCCTATGCCATCACCTGCCGTGTGCTGGCGCTGCGCGACCTCGGGCCGTGCCTGTCGCCGACCAACGCCTTCAATATCCTGCAAGGCATCGAAACGCTGTCGTTGCGCATGCAGCGCCATTGCGACAACGCTCTGGCCGTCGCCAAATGGCTGAAGACCAATCCCAAGGTGGCGTGGGTCAACTATGCCGGGCTGGAGGACAATGCCTCGTATGCCCTGCACCAGAAGTATTGCCCCAAGGGCGCCGGTGCGGTGTTCACGTTCGGCCTCAAAGGCGGCTACGATGCCGGCCTCGGCCTGGTCAACAAGGTGCGGCTGTTCTCCCACCTTGCCAACATCGGCGACACCCGTAGCCTGATCATCCATCCGGCTTCGACCACGCATAACCAGCTTTCGAGCGAAGAGCGTGCCAAGGCGGGAGCCGGTGACGATGTCGTGCGCCTGTCGATCGGCATCGAAAGCATCGACGACATCATCGCCGATCTCGATCAAGCGATGAAGGACTAGGGCGCCGTTGCGTACAGGTCCTTCGCCAGAAGAAACGGCACATTCAGCTGGCTGACGTCGAACACGGAAACTGTCGCGGGAGGCAAGTTCGCAAGCTTGCCTTTCGCGATCGGTAGATCGCGCTCGTGCTTATCCGAAACAACGAAATAGCCCGCAGCGCCCAGCGTCGCTTGAAGCGGCGTTCCCAATGAGGGCGCTCGCGCGAAATTCCCGATATAGGTCGCTTCACCCGGCTTGATGGTGAAGGGAATGGAGAACCCATTCTTGGGGAACCAATGCAGGGAGGCGACAATGATCGAGCCGTCAAACGAGAGGGTATAGACCTCGTAATCGCCGGGCGGCAGCCGCTGGATCTGAACTTTGCCGGTTTCATATCCTTCGAAATCGGGATCCGACATTGTCGGTTTCCAGAAGCCGACGCACTTGCACCGGATCACACCGGTTTCATAGGTATCGTTCGGATCACGATGCTCGCCCTTACGGGCGTAGTTGAAGGCAAAGTTCATCGCGATCTTCAGCGAACTGGTCGAAAAGACCAGATAGCCGGCATCCGGCCCGCGATAATCCGTATCGATGCCGCCGGCCGAAGCACAACAGCAGAACACTGCCGATAGTAGAATTCGAAAAAGGAATTTCGACATTCCGCCCCCCCCCCTGGATTTCGGAGGACTGTAAGTGAGCCCCGCCTCAGGCGCTACGGGACACACTGCCATCGCGCCGCAGCTCGAACGTCAGCCACAGCCCGGCCGAGAACAACAGGGCCGCGACCACCTGATGTAGCGCGGCCAGCGCGACCGGCACCTGGTACAGCAGGGTCACCACGCCTAGAACGACTTGCGCCAGCGTGACGGCCAGTACGGTGTTGGCGGCGCGGCGGACCATCGGCGCCGGCTTGCGTGTGCGCAGCCACGACCAGAAGAACCACGCGAACGCCGCCACGGCATAGGCGATCATGCGGTGGTCGAATTGGGCGAGGCCGGGGTTCTCGAAGAAACTAAGCCAGCCGTCGCTGAACACACCTTCCGGGACCACGGCGCCATCCATCAGCGGCCAGGTGTTGTAGACCAGCCCGGCATGCAGGCCCGCCACCAGGGCGCCCAGCAGCATCTGGACAAAGACCAGCGCCGTGAACCCGCCGGCGATCTTGGTGGTCTTGTCGGCGCGGCCTTGCGGCCTGCCGCGGAGATATTCGAGCGCCACCCATAGAATGGCGCCAAGCAGCAGCACGGCAACGCCCAGGTGGATTGCGAGGCGGTATTGCGAAACCGAGACGCGTACCTCCAATCCGCTCTGCACCATCCACCAGCCGACGAAGCCTTGCAGACCACCAAGCAGGAACAGAACCAGCATCCGCCGCCAGTCCTTCTTGCCGATGGCGCCGGTGGCGGCGAACCACAGGAACGGGATCAGAAAAACGAAGCCGATGGCGCGGCCGAGGAAGCGATGCGCCCACTCCCACCAGAAAATGCCCTTGAAGGCTTCCAGCGTCATGCCGGCGTTTTCGAGCCGGTATTGCGGGATCTGCTGGTATTTGGAGAACGCTGCCTGCCAGTCGGCATGGCTGAGGGGCGGAAGCGCGCCGACGATCGGGTCCCATTCCGTGATGGAAAGTCCGGAGCCGGTTAGCCGGGTCAAGCCGCCGACCGCCAGCATGGCGATAATCAAGGCGGCGACGGCCAGGAGCCACAGCCCCACGACATGACGACTGGGAATATGCGGAATGCTCGTTGACGTGGCCGTGCTCATAGCCATGATTGTGCAGCCATGAGCCCGCACGTCAAGAAGTTGATCGGAACCCTCCTCACCCTCGTCTGGCTGGTGATCTATTGCGGCCTGGCGATGGGCGTCGGCGTTCGCCTGTTGCCGCATGCCGGGCCTGTCGTGCGCCTCCTCTATTACGCCCTGGCCGGGACGCTCTGGATCGTACCGGTCGGGCTGCTGCTGCCATGGATGTACCGCGAGCGGTAATCCGAGACGACGGTCTCGCTGTTTTTTGATTGGTCGCGCTTCGTAGCCCGAAAACCGGGAAGCCACTTTTCGGCGAAGCGCTCCATATACCAAAGGCGGAATCGCAAAATTCCGCCTCCAGCCTCAAGCCCGCCGCCGCCTCCGGAGGCCGTGGTCAAACGGCGATCGACAGGCGCATTGGTCTCATTCTGCGGAGCGCTCACCAAAACCGATCCGCCTTATGATGCGACCGACGCCGCCATAGCGGCCGGGCTTACGCATCCCTCGCGGGGGTCTTGTCTGTTGCAGCGCGTGCGGGCGCGCATTTCCTGTATTTGCGCAGAAAGTTTAGGCCGAAGCCGAAAGCCGTCCTCCATTGTCAAACACCGTGATTGACGTGGGTATGCGGTGCTAACAATTCAAGACGGTGCGACAATCGCTGCGTTCTTAAGCGCGAGAAGCAAACGCAATAATTTCCGGAAGATGGACGAATGAAACTGTTCATGGTGATGAACGGAATTGGTGAATGAGGAGCGAGTTGTTCTCGCCATCGCTCATAATTCTCCGTCATGGCCGGCCTCCGAGCCGGCCATCCAGTCCTTTTTGGGTCGGCGCTGGATGGCCGGGTCGAACGCCCGGCCATGACGAGAGGGGGGATGACAAAAGGGACGCGCCCGACGGAAAAATCGCCGTGGCGCGCCCATCTTCGTTGCGCTTCGCCGCGGCGCGTCCGGGATGACAGTTAGGGTTCGCTCAACACCAGCTGCCGCGGGGAGGAAGCACTCTTAGTCGGCGTTCCTCTTCAAGCGGCATTTCTTGGCGCGGCATGGCGGCGTTCGCGCAGGACTTCTCCTTTCACCCGCTGGACATGATCCTGGAGCTGGCGCGTCGCAGTTGCGAACGCCTCGCGCAAGGCGGTGCCGAGATCGTCGAAGGCAGGACCGTCGCTCGAGGCTGCCTTGGTCGCGATTTCGTGGCCCGGCACCTTCATGTCGATGGCGACGCGGAATTCCTTCACCTTGCGGTGCTCGTGCTTGGGGGCCTCGACCGTCACGCGGCAGTTCTCGATGCGGCCGAACTTGCGCCCCAGCTTGGCGGCGTATTTGAGCGCGGCGGACTGCACCGTCATCGAGGCATCCATGTTGCGGAACACCACCGAGACCGGAAGGCTGTTGCCGGAAACAGTCGGCACGCGATCCGCGGTGCCACTCACCGGCCGCGCGGCGGTGAGCAAGACCAGCGACAGCTTTTCCCACAAGGCATCGACGCTAAGGCCGGCGAGGTTCTTCGCCACCTGATGGGCAAGCGTCTCGCGCAGGCGCGCCGACATTTGCGAACGCATTTCAGAGAGGATGCGGGGCGGTGCCACCAGAACAAGACGATCGAATTTCTTGTCGGCTAACGCCGTTTCGAGCGCATCAGCCACTTCGCGGGTGAAGTGGAGCGTGTCGACGTCGGCCTTCTCCGTCTTGTCGCGAGGCGTTTTGCGGCGGGCGGCAAGCGGCGACGCCACTTCCTCAAACAGTTGGCCTTCTTCGCCGCGGCGCAGAACGAAAAACCGCGCCATCGAGCCATCCATCACAGCGATGTAAGTTGGTCTGCTTTTCCCAGTCATCCATCACTCCTCAAGTGGAATCCCCCCGGGCAGCAATGCACGATCTTAGAACGGGTCCAGATTCGACGCACGTGACATCGCATTCTGACGCCAACGTCTGGATTAGGACCACAAGCTATAGAGACCGTTTCCAGCCTAACCCCATGGCGTTGATCATTGATTTGCGGAATTCGCGAATCCCTGGCCGGTACATTCGTTTTGCGATTTTCGGGATAGAGGGGTGCGGGCCCGCGAATTCGTGCTGTCGATCCGGCGAAGTCAAAGACCGCACCATCAATTTGGGCGCTTCGCAGCGGATTTCAAGGGGTACCTTGTCCGGCGCGCATCCCCACAGCGAACAGCAGCGCTGCGTTCTCCGAGGTCTGACCTTCGTTACTCGCCCACGACCCGCTGCCACATTCATCGAGATAGCATTTGGCGGCGGGCGTGCCCTGGGCGATCAGGATTTTCAGGGGCTGATCGGCGCCTTGAGGCGAGTGATTGGGACCGCCCGTCGCCCAGCCGGGAATGGCGATGCCCTGGTCGCGGTAAATCCAGTGCCAGGGATGTTCGACACGGACCGTCCCGTGCCCGGTAACGAAGGCGCGTCCGAGCGCGTTGAGACCGAGCGCATAATCGAGCACGCGAGTTCCGCCGTCACGGTACTTAGCGCCAGCCCCCAATGTATGGGCCATGAAACACGCATTGGCGGCATTCAGCGCGTTCTCGACACTGCCCCAGAAATACATCGCCGGATCACCGTTGCTGCCGTAGGCATCGGTCGCAGATTGCGCCATCACCACATCGGCCGCGGCGGCGATCTTGGCGATGGCGATATCGCGGGTACGGCCTGCCGGTCCACGCGCCAAGGCCAAGGCGCCGAGGATCTGTGGCGTCTGCCAGGACGACGGCACTACGCCGCGGGCGTCGAACTCCTGTGCTGCACGCGGCAGCAATGACGGATCGACGGTCGCCATGGCGCCTAACGCCCACAGCCATTTCGGCGCGATGTCGCTGCCCCCGTAATAGGGATCGTTGTTTTCGACGGCGGGATGGGCTTGCAGCCATGTCCACGCCTTGAGCGCCGCCGCGCGGCAGCGTTCGGCGAACGCCGGGTCGAACGGTTTGAACACGCCGGAGGCCTGCACCATGGCGCCGACGAACACGGCCGCGTCCCAGCTTCCCGCCGGCTTGGCGTGGCGTTCGGTGGTATCAGCAGCCGGCAAAACGCCCCAGGGCAGGTTCGGCTCAGCATCGACTTTATGTAAAACACTGCCGTCGGGGTTCTGCATCCGCAGCATGAAGTCGAGACCCCAGCGCGCTTCGGTCAGGATGTCGGGCAGACCCGGCGTCGGCGGCACATCGAGCTTCAAAGCGAATGCCGTGTGCGGGCGCAGTTCATACAGCCACATCATATGGCTGACTGACAGCGCCGCCATATGCACCCACTTGCCGAAGTCGCCCGCGTTGTACCAGCCGCCAGAAAGATCGCGTGTCACGCCATCCACCAACAGGGCACCATCGCGCAGATGGCCCGCCGCATGGCGGACCTTAGTGACGGTATCATCGACCGCCGTGTTGGCCCGGATAAGACGGAAGGCGCGTACCGCATCGCGCAGCAACGGCTGATAGACCGTCTCGCCAATCGCGAACGGATGCGACGACGCACCGTTCACGTCGATTCGATAGATGCCTGGTGTCCGTAATTGCGAGAAATCCCCGACCATCACGAATTCACCGGCGGACGCGCGCTGGTCGACGGCGGGCCCTGTAAATCCGCGGAACACGAAACTTTGCGTCAAGCAGCGGACGGCGAATGGCACGTGCACGGACTTCGGCCCGTCAACTGTCCACACGAAGCGTTTGGCATCTTGCGGCAGGAAGCCGATCTGGTTGGTTTTGGGTAATGCGACGACTGGATTGGGCGGCGCCGCAAGCGCCGGTCCCGCGCATACCGTAGCCGCCATGCCGCCCAACACACCGCGTCGCGTCGCTCGCATTTCCGCCCCCGATTCCGCTCAGCATAAGCCGGAACGGGACCGGGGGACATGGCGATGGGGGAGCGCGCTTAGTTCGTCATGGCCGGGCTTGACCCGGCCATCCAGTGCCAGCCTCGCGTCAGCGCCATTCCGGAATTCAACACCGCCTGGATGGCCGGGTCCCCGACTTCGCCTTCGGCTACGCCGCGGCAAGCGAACGCCCGGCCATGACGATGTGGGGCTGGTGGCTAGCTTTATCGCGATGCGCGGCGGCGGCGGGGCTTGGCCTCTTCTTCCTCCTCCTCGCCCTCGTCTTCTTCCTCGCCTTCCATCATGGCGGGATTCAGTTCTTCTTCGGCGAGCTGGGTGAGGTTCTCGTCCATTTCGCGGCCCTCTTCGAGCGCGCGTTCCATGCAGTCGACCACTTCCTGGTGCTCCAGGAGTTCACCGAGCGATTTGGCAGTCCCCCACGCGGCAATGCAGTAATGCTCCAGCTTCTGCATCGACGCGACAAGCACCGGCTCGAGGAACTTCTCGTCGTCGATTTCCTGGGCGTGTTCTTCGGTGTCCTTGATCAGTCCCTCGGCCGCGACGTTCTTCGGCCTGCCGCGCGAGGTTTCCATCTCATCGAGCGCACTCTCGATTTCGTCGATCAAACGACCACCCTGCTCGACGCGCATGTCGATGCATTCCTTGAGCCGCTCGTTCGAAATCTTCTTGCCGAGGCGCGGAAGCGCGCGCGCAAGCTGCTTCTCGGCGCTGTAGATTTCCTTCAGTTCGGTCGCCAGGACTTCCTGGGCGGATTTCGGGTTGGGCATGGTCTCTCCGTGATGTGTTGGAAATTCACGGGCTCAACGCGCGCCCTGGAGCCGCGTTCCGGATCTGCAACGGTGTGGCGAAAGATCGCCCCATTGGTTAGCAAGCGGTTAATCATGCGGCCGCCGGAAACTACAGCTGAGCAGGGAAAAACCGGGTTTTCCGCGGATCACGTCGACGTTGCCCGTAGTACGGGAAGTAATTGTTTTACACGCCGTTAACATCATATCGCCATCATTCGCGCCCGCGAGGAGTGATGGCATGAGTGCGGTGGGAAAACCGAAGATCGTTCTGTTGGGGCAGAAGGATCCGAACAAAGAAGTCGAGCTTTCGCGCGACGAAGGGCCCTTCGAGTCCTGGTTGGCCGTAGCCCAGGACATGTGGGGCATGGGCAACCTGACGCCGTTCGATCACGTGTTCGCATCGCGCGCGATCGGCACGATCGTGCCTACCCAGGGCGGAAACTTCGGCTGCATCTGCTATCAGCTCGGTGCACGGCTGTTCTCGTTCAGTCGCGAAGCCGGCATCTGGATCGACACGTTCGAAGGCGAACCCGCACTTTCCACGCTGGAGAAGCGGCCCAAGAAGGACAAGATCAAGCTGGCAACCTGGAAGCCGGGTACCGGCCAGCTCGGCAACAACCGCCTCACGCATTGCGCAATCCTGTCGCCGTCAAAACTCACCGGATCCCCTCAAGGCTTTGCGCTCGAAGCCGCCAAAGCACTCAAGAAAGACGGACAGCTTTTCGTTGCCGACGTGATGTGCGGCCCCAAAGGACAGCCCGCAGCCGATCGCCGGCCCGTCGAAGACTGGAAGAAGTGGCTGACCGAGGCCGGGTTGAAATTCTATTCCGAGATCGACCTCACCGCCGATGTCCGCTCCTCTTTGCTGCGCGGCCTGAACAACTCGGTCAACATGGCCGCGAACGTACGCCACCTGCAGGAGCCATGGCGCGGTCAGCGCTTCAAGGCGTTCGAGAAGGAACTCGAACAGGTGGTCGTGCTGCACACCGCATTCGAACGCGGCTTTGCTACGGCGGCCGGGCTGTACTTCACCAAGCCCTGACGGCGGCGCGACCAAGCCCCGAGAAGAAGCAATCCGCCGCCTGCAATCAGCAGCGCGGGCGCTTCCGGTATGCCGGCCACGACCTCCATTGAGCCCAGCGCCAGCGATCCCGATTTGCCCGGGAAGATTTCCGGATCGTCGACCCAGAACATCGCATACGAAAGATCGACGCTATCGAGCGCCAGACCATAGAACGGCGCCGAACCGTCTTGCGCCGTTCCGCGCGTGCCGCCGATCACGACATGGCCAATATTGACGTCGGCGGCATTGAAAAGATCGATCGAGCCGGTCCATGCGCCGTGCAAAGCATCCGGTTCGATCTGGACGCCAAACCCGGCGATGGGATTGCCGAAGCGCACGATTAAGGTATCGGACTGACTGCCGGCATCGGTGAGGAGATGCTCGCCGGGCAGGAAATCGCTGGAAAAGTCGGTGCCTTCATCATGCCTCGACAAAACGCCTTGCGACGATCCAACGCCGACCACAAGGCCATGGGTCGTGCGTTCATCCGGGGTCGAAATCAGCGTGCCGGCAGGACCGAAAATTCCCCAGTCGACGGTCGTGCGGTTGTGATAGGCCGCTTCAAACGCCGCGCGTGATGTGTATGTGACCAGTGCGGCATTCGCCGCCGTCGCAAAAATCGCACACGCCGCAGCGGCTGCAAGAACATTCACGCGCATCTGGATCTCCCCGAAGATGGTGCTCCGCGGGAAG
>JAHFQC010000135.1 GCA_023259375.1 Alphaproteobacteria bacterium | reverse complement strand
AAGAAGCCGACAAGCTGATTGCCGAATACGGTGAACTCGACGGCACCGCGACCAAGCTGCAAGCGCGCTGCGATAGCGCCGTCGCCAGGGTCAAGGCCTCGTTTCAGACGAAGCTCGCGCCGACCCAGGCGCGCATGGCGGAAATCTTCGACGCGGTCGCGTGGTACGCCGAGGCGAACCGCAAGACGCTCACCGACGACGGCAAGACCAAAACCGTCACGATGACGGCCGGGTCGTTCGGGTGGCGGCTTTGCCCGCCAAGCGTTGCGGTGAAGCGCGGCCTGACCGCGCCCGATCTGGTGACCAGCGTCAAGGCCCTCGCGACGAGGTACATCGGTGACGGCAAACGGAAGATAGCCAGGGCGGTCCTGTGCTTCGTTCGGCTCAAGGAAGAACCCGATAAGGAAGCGATGCTGAAAAACCCCGATCTCGCAGCGGAGATCGAGGGCATCCGGATCGTGACCGATAAGGAAGAATTCTTCCTTTCGACCGACATCGCCGAACTACCGGAGCCAAAGGGATGAGCGCCGAACGCCCCGTCGACTTGTTGCTGGCAAGCGCTCCGTTGCGCCGCCTACCGGATCTCGCCAAGCGCGCCCCGGCATTCGAACGGGCGTGGCAAGCGGCGCTGAAGGGTGACGACGGCGCGCAGGCGGTGCCGACTACAGAGGCGGTAAAGCGTCTCTTAAGGGCCGCTATAGGTATCTGCGAGGCGGTCGGCATCGACGGCCTAGATCTCGCAGCGCTGTTCAACGCCCGACTTGAAGCCGCCGACACCGCCACACCCGCCGAACTGGAACGCCTCGTCGCCGAAGCGAGCGAAGAGCTGCTCGCGATTTTGGCGGGAACAAAGAAAGAGATTAGGCATGACTAGCGCTCTCGATACGTTCTTTGTCGCCAAGGATGCGAACGGCGCCGCCGCTTGGAAGCAGAAAGCCGGACGGCTGGCGGGCGATTGGGCGCCTGAAATTTTCGCTATTCCTGCCGCCAACCCGCAAGGCGCAATCGATAAGACCGAAGTTTACGGTTGGACTAAAGGTGCCTTTGGTGTGTTTGAATTTATTGCGACCACCGGCATTGGTGAGCTGCAAGCGACTTCCCTCACGCACATCAAGAGCGGTTTGAAACTCGCGACCTTTGCGTCCCTGGATGCTGGAATTATCGCGGCCGGAGCCGTCAGCGGTCTCGTGGACTGGAATGCGGTCGATAGTAAGGCCACATCGGATGTGGTCGCACTTGGCCGGCGTTGCTATCAGGCTTGGCAGGATGCGGGCCTAATCATGACGTTTATCTATTGCGCCGATGGAAGGCGCCTTTGGGCTCTTCCAAAGCTAGATCATGGGCCCTTGAATTGAGGCGAATGATGACACCCCGCAACGAACTCCTCGGGTCGGTCCATCGCGCGGCGAAGCTCGCCGGGCTCGACCAGGACACCTATCGCGACAAGCTGGAGCAGATCACCGGAAAGCGTTCGGCGAAGGACTGCACCGACGCCGAACTGAGTCTGGTTCTTAACAATTTTCACGTGAAACGCCCGCGTGCCGAGCATTCGCACCACACTAAGATCAAGGCGTTGTTCATCGCCGCGTACAATCTCGGGCTCTTTGCCAGCGGCACCGACGCCGCGCTCGATGCGTTCGTCGCCCGCCAAACCGGCAAGCTTCGGCTGTCGTTTGTGACCCCGGCAGAAGCGGGCGGATGCGTGGAAGCCCTGAAGGCGATGCTGGCCCGCAAAGGCTGTGCTGTGCCCAACACCGACGATCGCGGCATGACGGCCCGTCGGGAGCTGCTCAAGGCGCAATGGGCCGAGCTGTATCGCCTTAGCGCGGTGACGACGGACTACCCGTCCGCACTATGGCACTACGTCGGCCGCGTGTTGGGCATCAACTGCACGGGCCTGGAGCAGCTCGACGCGCGCCAGCTCGATACCATGGCGCGCCGGCTTGGCGGCTGGATACGCCGCCGCAAAGCCGAGAGGAGCATAGCTGCGTGAGCAGTGCCGCCGAAAAGATCGCCGAACGGGCGCTTCCGGAGGTCTTCACCGTCGTCTTTAAGGCGGGCGGATGGGAGGCTCTGAAGGGCTTTGCGGCGGCTTTCGGCGGCAAGAAGATCCGTATCCCGCGCTACAAGGTCGGCGACTGTCACCCGCTTGTCGTGGCGGCGGGGCGTGCCGCGGCCGATGCCATCGTCGAACGCTTCGGCAGCACCGACGACATGCATATCCCGGTCGGCGGGCACTCCCTCAAGCTCCTGGCCGTCCACGACGCCGCCGACCTGAGCCTCAACCAGCTCGCCAAGGTGCTCGGTTGCACCTATCGCCACGCCCTGAATTTGAGTAAAGAGGCAAAGTCGGGATCGGCGCGCTATAAGCGCCGGCCGGGACGCCCCAAGCTTGAGCGCGATCCGCGCCAGCTCGATATCGAGGACTTCACCCGATAGCCGGTGAACTTTTTCACCGGCCACCCGAAAGCGGTACCAGCGCATGGTGCCGCCATGATCGCTTACGCAGACCGGAACATCGCGGCGCAGGGCGGGGACGTGGTCCTCGCCCGCACCATTTGGGCGGAAGCCCGTGATCAGGCGGAAATCGGCCAGATCACGGTCGCCTATTGCATCAAGCACCGCGCCGAGATCGCTAAGGCCTATATCGCCAAACACGACGAACCACATTCGCTGTTTGGCGATGGCACCGTTGAAGGCGCCTGCCTCTCCAGTTTCCGCGGCGTGCATCAGTTCAGCTGTTGGAACGAGACCGACCCAAACCGCCTGAAGGCGCTGCAGGCCGACCACAACGACCCGACGTTCTGCAAGGCGCAACAGATCGCGCGCGACGTGATCGCGGGCAAGGTGCCCGATCGGCTGCCCGGCTACACCCACTACTACAACCCCGAGATCGTGAAGACCCCGCCGGGCTGGGCAAAGGGGCTCAAGTATATGTCGGTCGGCAGTCACCGCTTCTTCCGGGATGTGCCATGAAGCAGCCCTTCTTCCGCACGCTTCTGACCGAGGACGGCGCCAACGAAGTGTGGTGTCCGATCCGCATCGCGTTCTGGATCGTATTTGCGCTGTTCGTGGTGCTGTGCGTCGTCGTCTATGTGATCAAGGGGCAGCCGTTCGACCCGGTTACGTTCGGCGCCGGTGCGGGCGGTCTCATTACCGGTGCCGGTGCCGGCATCTTTTTCAATGGGCGGAGCGATCCGCCGAAGGAGAAGTGATGAGACGGACGCGCAAGCCTCAGCCCGTAGTGATCATGTCGGAAGCCTTTTGCGGTTCCGATGGACTTCTTCGCGCCATCAACAACGCCGCAACGAAGCTTCTGATGGAAGGCTCAAGTCTCGATCTCTGCGGTGTGGAAGGCCGTCTGACGCTGACGCGCGACGGCGGCAACCTCGAACTCAAGATCGATGCGAGGTGATGCGATGACCCTCTCAGTCCCCAGCGTCTCGCCCATCGCCCGCTATATCACCATCGCCAAATGGGTCGGCATTGGCTTGTTGGCGCTCGCTCTGATCACGGCGATCGGCGTGATGATCGCCAAGGTCAATGCGTGGCACCGCGACAGCCAGGCGCTGCCGGCCATCACCGCCGCCCGCGATGCCGCCGCCAGCGAACGCGACCAGGCCAAGAAGGCCAAGGCCGATCAAGAAGTGAACTTCGCCGGCACGCTCGACAACGTCTCTGGCCAAATTGCAAAGCTCACCGCACGAATGGGCGAACTGCAGACCCAGCTTGATCGTGACCGCGCCGATCGCATGGCCGCCTACAACCACTTTATGGAGACTACCGCCAATGTCCCGAACGATGCTGCGCTTGGCAGCGCTGGCGACCTTCTTGTGCGCCGCGGCCTGCTCGACCTCCTCCGAAACCCCGATACCGGACAACTCTCCCGCGGTGACGGCGGCGACGCAGCGCGTGGAAACAGTGCTGGCGTGCCCGGAACCGCTGCCGGTACTGACCATGTGCCCGGACAGCCGCCCCGCTCTGATCACCAAAGCGGGAAAGCTGTGGTGCCCGCCGCCGGCATGGGTGGTCGACAAGGTGCAAAGCGCGCCGCTGAAGGACGCCGCCGGCGCCGCGCTGACCTGGGCGCTGGACGAGCAGGACGGCAGGCTGCGAGTGGACAGCGAGTACGGCAAGCCGTGCCGGGAGAAGTTGAGGTCATCGTCTGTGGCGCCCGTTGCTGCGGCAAGTCCGCAAAACTTGCCCTGATCGAACTCGGTCTGCGTGCCGCCGGGGTGATGGTCGTTCATGGATGACGCCGACCATGCCCAGCGCCGCGAACAGCTCGAACGCGATGAGGCTCTCGCCCGTCTCCGAGCCAAGCTGTCCGCCGTCGAGTTGTCCGCTGCGTGCGATGGCGGCCGCGACCGCTGTGAGGATTGCGACGGACCTATTCCGGCAAAGCGACGCCGGGCAGTTCCTGGAGCGACACGGTGCGTCCCATGTCAGCGCCAGCACGATCACGAGGAGCACGTCGGATGTCTGACCTGATGGCCGCCTTTCTGATCATCTTCGCCCTGACCATGTGGATCATCATCGGCGCGGTGGTGACAGTGGTGCTCACGCGCATCGGTTTCCTGCCGCGGCACGATCGCGAGAATTTCCTCTACGTCGCCGAGGCCGTCTATTGGCCGCTGACTTTGGTGGCAGCGGTATGCGCCGCGCTCGCCTATCTCGTCCTGTTGATCATCAACGCCGCGCTCAGACGGCGCCGTTAGGGGGAACTGTGTCGACCGACAATATCGTTCAGCTAATCATCGGGGCTCCCGGCATCATCAGCATGCTGTGGTTGGCCATCAACTTCTACGTCAAGAAGACATCGCAGTCCGAAGCCGAGGATGTGGTCTCCTCACTGCGCAAAACCGTCATCGACCATGACCGACGAATTATCAAAATGGAGGGTGTCATCGAAGCGCTTCCGAAAGCGCGCGACTTCACCGATTTGAGCGAGAAGATCTCCGATGTTGCTGGCGATGTGAAAGGAATTGTCGCGGATATCCGATCTCTTCGCGACGGTCTCGCGCGAACGGAGCGGGATTTTCGCCTTGTTACTGAAAGTATGATGCCATCCAAATGATAGTGAGTAGCCCACTATGACGCCCTACGAAGCTAAAGTGATCGAGCGCCGCAGATTGCTGATGCTCCAGTTCCTGTATCGCGCGGGCTGCCCCGCGAGCGATCGCGAATTGGAAATCGGTCTTAAGGCCGTGGGCGCGCGCCAGGGTCTGACCTTGGCGGGCGTTCGCGGCGACCTCATGTGGCTCAATGAACAGGAGCTGCTCACCTACGATGTTATCGAAGATGGCGCGGCAGACCCGGACGAGGAGAAGCGCGTCTACTTCATTGCCAAGATCACTGATGACGGCATCGCTGTTGCCAACGGCGATGTCTCCGTCAAGGGCGTGCGCCGCGCCATCGACGAGGGCTGATCATGGCCACGCGCTCCCGTATCGATCAGCTACCCGAGGAACAGCAGGCGCGCATCGCAGCTCTGTTTGCCGACAAGAGCCTGACGCTCGACGACATCCGCGACAAGCTTCTGGAGGAGATGGGCGAGGACGCACCGTCGCGTTCGGCGTTGGGCCGCAAGCGCGCTGAGGTCGAAAAAGTTGGCGACGCGATGCGGTCATCCCGCGAGGCGGTGAAGCAACTGCGGGATGATCTCGGCGATCTCTCCAACGATGATCAATCCCGCCTTAACTACCTGATGGTGCAGGAGCAGATTTTCCGCATTCAGATGGCGACAATGTCGGATGACGCTGCCGATCAGGTGAGCGTCAAGGATTTGCGTGGCCTCTCGGATGCCCTCTATCGCCTTGCCGCATCGCGCAAGCTCGATGCCGATCGCGTGACCAAGATCAAGCAGGAAGCGGCGAAAGAAGCCGTAGCCAAGGCTGCAAAAGCTGTCAGCACCATCGGTAAGGAAAAGGGATGGTCCCCTGATCTGGTCGACATGGTTCGATCCGAAGTGTTGAAGGTCGCATGACAAAGAACCTCGACAATCCGTTGACGAAGCACGAGGGCCGGGAGCTTCCGGCCCCTTTGCTTGAGGTAGAAAAAGGCGATCTGCTGCTCCGCTATCAGCAACGAGCGCTTGGTGAAGTCAGCCGGTCGGTTCTGCTCGTTGTTGAAAAAGGTCGCCGTATCGGTTTGACGTGGGCTGTTGCCGCCGACGCGGTCACGATGGCAGCAGCGAGTGCCAGGGCCGGCGGCTCAAATGTCTTCTACGTCTCCTATACGATCGATATCACGCGCGAGTTCATCGATACCTGCGCGATGTGGGCACGTGCGTTCATGAACATCGATGCTCAGGTTGGCGAGTTTATGTTCGATGACGAAGACCCCGACGCGCCGGGCGAGACGAAGCACATCAAAGGGTTTCGTATCGAATTCGCCAGTGGGTTTGTTATCCAGGCATTGTCGAGCCGACCTCGATCGATCCGCGGTCGCCAAGGTCTCGTGATCATTGACGAGGCCGCATTCTGCGACAAGCTGGAAGAGCTGCTGAAGTCGGCGCTCGCGCTCATCATCTGGGGTGCGCGCATCGTCGTCATCTCGACCCACGATGGTGTCGATAATTCCTTCAATCAGCTTATCGACGACGTAAAGTCCGGCAAGCGCAAGGGAAGCCACATCAAGATCACGTTCGACGACGCGATCGCCGATGGCCTTTATGAGCGCGTGCGCCTGTGCGGCAAGCACAACGGCATGGAAAAGCAGGAGTGGATTGATAGCGTCTACTCCTTCTACGGCGAGAATGGCGACGAGGAACTTCGCTGCATTCCCAAGAGCGGCGCCGGCTGTTTCATCCCGCCCGAACTCGTGATCGCGGCGCAGCACCAAGATGCGGGCAAGCCCGAACTGTACGAGCATGGCCCCTGCGTCGCGGGCCGCGACATTGCAGCGGGGCGCGACGGCGACGTGGCGTCGCTCGTGGTTTGCGAATTTGTCGGCTCCATCTTGTGGACGCGCGAGTGTCGAGGGGGGCGCGATCTCGGAATTCTCGAACAGGACGAGATCTTCAACGGCCAGTTTGAGCGCTACAGCATTATGCAGTACGGCATCGATCAGACCGGCATGGGGGAAGGCGAAGTCGCCCGCGCCAAGGTCCGGTATGCAGGGCGGATCGCGGGGCTCATCTTCACACCACAAGTTCGCCTGATGTTGGCCATGGCCGTAAAGCGGCGTCTCGAAAACGGCACCGCGCGGTTGCCCAACACGCCGGAAGTGCGCGCCGATTTCCGTGGTGTGAAAAAGTCCAAGGGAACCGGCGATGCGGTCCGAATCATTACGGTAAAATCTGGAACGACGGCGGCCGATGGCGCTGTGCATCCCGACATGTTCTGGTCGTTCGCGCTGGCATGCTGGCTTGCTGACACTGATCAACCAACCTGTCATGGCTTCCGCCAAGTCGAGAAAGCGGCGGGCCGCTTCGATGAACGGCCGGGCGATGA
>JAHFQC010000090.1 GCA_023259375.1 Alphaproteobacteria bacterium | reverse complement strand
TGCGGGCTTTGGAAAAGGAACGTGGTGATGAGACTTTGGCGGAAGGTATGTGAATGGAGGGCGAAGCGCAGCGCCAAATACGCGTTGCGCTGTATGAGCCGCCTGGATTATCGGGGCGCCGTCCGACACCTCAAGCGTGCGGCTTCCTGGGAACGGAGAGCGTAATGCCTGAATACTATTCCCTCACGGACTATCTCGGTCGGCCGATCGAGAAGCCGTCGCTGCTGCAGACGCTGGCGCGGGCGAATGTCATGGGCGTACGCCAAGCTGTATCGTCCGGCGCGAGCCGCGGGCTGACGCCGCAACGCCTCGCGTCGATCTTGCGCGAAGCCGAGGATGGCGATCCCGAGCGATATATGGAACTTGCCGAGGAGATGGAGGAGAAGGACCCGCACTATCTCGCCGTTCTCGGAACCCGCAAGCGCCAAGTCAGCCAGCTCGACATTACGGTCGAGGCAGCAGACAAGAAGGACGCCAACGACCTTGCCAACGCCGACCTGGTCAAAGAGCTGATCGACAGCGATGTGATCGATGAGGTGCTGTTCGATATGCTCGATGCAGTCGGCAAGGGCTTCTCGGTTTGCGAGATCATGTGGAATTTCTCCGCGACGCGTTGGAAGCCCAAGACGATCGAGTGGGTCGATCCGCGCTTTATCGATTGGGATCGCGAAACACGCTGCCGCCCACTGTTGATCGGTAACGCCGGCGAGCGGGTGGAACTGACGCCGGCAAAGTTCTTGTTCCTGCAGATCAAGGCAAAATCCGGTATTCCGATCCGCAGTGGCATCGCGCGTGCGATCGCGTTCAATTGGATGTGCAAGAACTTCACCGTCAAGGACTGGATACAGTTTCTCGAAGTGTATGGCATGCCGGTGCGGATCGGTAAGTATCCGCAGGGCGCCAGCGAGGACGATATCAACGCGCTGCTCCGCGCGATCTCGCAGATCGGCAGCGACGCGTGCGGCGTCATTCCGCAATCTATGCTGATCGAGTTCGTGAAGTCGGATGCCCAGGCGAACGCAGGGCCGCTATTCGGCGGCGCGGCCGACTATTTCGACAAGCAGACATCGAAGCTGGTGCTCGGCCAGACGGGAACGACCGACGCTACGCCGGGACAGCTTGGCAACGGCGACAGTCACAGCGAAGTCCGCAAGGATATCGAACTCGCCGATGCCAAGGCCCTGATGACGTGCATCAACCGGCAGCTCATTCGACCGTACATCGACATCAACCGGGGACCGCAGACACGCTATCCCTATCTGTGGATTGGCCGCCCGGAAAGCAAAGACCCGAAGATGATGGCGGAAGTGGCACGCATCCTGGTGCCGATGGGTGCGAAGATCGCTGCGTCCGACATCACCGGCGCCGCCGGCTTTACCGAGCCGGACGAGGACGCGCAGCTTCTCACGGTGCCGACACAAGGTTTGGGGCTTCCTTTTGGGGCCGGACCAACGCTCGCACGGGCGCTCGCGGCGGTGCAGAAGGGCGACGCGATCGACACGGCGACGGCGGAAATGCTGTCCGATTGGCGGGTCACGATGAAGCCGCTGGTCGCGCAGATCGAGAAGGTGATCGCCACGGCCTCATCGCTGGAGGATCTGCGCGCCAAGCTTGCGGATCTCGATCCCGACGTGGGCGCGCTGACGGACAAGATCGCTTCGGCGCTCATCCAGGCCGCCGCCGGCGGGCTCACGGGCGACGTGGTGAAGTGACGTGCCGCAGCTGCTCGTCCGTAACATAACCCCTGAAGACGCATTAAAGGCGCTTCAAACACGCCTGCAAAGCCCGTCGCCGGAGTTCTCGTGGCTCGATCTGTTCAACCAAGAACACAGCCGCGCGTTCACGGTTGCAAAGACGGCCGGCCACGATGTGCTGGGCGATATCGGAAAGTCTCTGGAGGAAGCAATCCGGAACGGCGAGACGCTGGAGATGTGGCAGCGCAAGCTCATTCCGACATTGCAGGATAAGGGATGGTGGGGAACCGGCCCGGCACTCGATCCAGCGACGGGAGAGATGGTGGAAAGCCGTCTCGGCTCGGTGCGCCGGCTCGACATCATCTACGACACCAATATGCGTCAGTCCTATGCGGCGGGCCGGTGGCTGGAGATAGAGCGCAATAAAAAAGATGTGCCGTATCTCATGTATAAGCACAACTTCAGCCTTCACCCGCGCAAGGAACACGAAGCATGGGATGGAACGTGTCTGCCGGTCGATGATCCGTGGTGGCTGACGCACTATCCACCCAATGCATGGAAGTGCCACTGCACAGTGATCCCCGTTTCGCGGACCATGTTCGATCGCCTCGACAAGTCGGGTCGTATCCGCACGCAAGCGCCCAACATCACCTGGGTCGATTTCGAGAATAAGCGTTCAGGCGAGATCGTGCGCGTGCCGAAAGGTATCGATCCTGGGTTTGGCTACAATGCCGGTGTGGCGTTGCTTGAAGCCCTGAAAGCAGCAGCGTGATGCCCGCGCGGGAATTTGGGGCCGGGAAGCACCGCACAACCAAAATGGCCCCAACGTCAGGGAGCCCCGCTGGCGCCCATTCTGCTCCTGGGGTGCCCGGGACATCCCAAATCCCGTTAACCAAGCCTTTTAGACCCCTTTTGAGCCGCGAGGGTCGAAACTGGCTAGGCCGTCACCCCTCGATATGCGCTTCGCGGGGCCGCACCCCCTCCAAATCCTGTCCGAACAGGGGTAATAGGGTGCTCGCGCACCGCTTGGGCGGATCTGCCGCCCCCTGATCTCGGTTCGCGCCCTCCCTCCCGTTCCACTTCCCGCCGCCGGTGAAATTTTTCACCGGCCATGACGTGCGCGTGCCGGCCCATCTTGCGGGCCTCATGAATAAGCTCTCTCTCATCTTCGCGCGCTTTAGCGCTTCCCTTGGCGAACTCGCCGACTACGCGACCGTGCTCGATCTGCCGAGCGGTGCGACGGCGCCCGAATGGGTGCAGCTGTTGCCGCTTGGCAAGATCGAGCCGTCGCCGCTTGACGGTCGTGCCGCATTTGAGCTGACCAACGCCGACAAGGTCGTTGAAGCATCGCGCAAGTTCTTGCGCACGATGTCGATCGATTACGACCACGGCACCGACGAAAGCGGCGGCTCTTCGCGCGCAGCCGGCTGGATCGTTGATCTGGCTGCAAAAGGACCGAACGGCGAGCCGGGCATTTGGGGGCGTGTGAACTGGACCGAAGGCGGCGCGCGCGCTGTGCAAGGCCACGAGTACCGCTTCCTGTCGCCTAGTTTGTACCACGACAAAAACACCCGTGAGGTCCGCTTTATCGTTCGCGCGGCGCTCACGAACAACCCCGCGCTGGTGCTCAAGGCACTGGCTTCCATCCAAACCGAGGAGCAATCGTCGATGGAGTTAGTGAAGAAGTTGGCCGCAATGCTTGGGCTCGATCCCAACACCGCGACCGAATCGGACGTGATCGCCGCGATCGAGGCTATGGCGAAGAGCCAGCCCGCCGTGGAGGACATGGCCAACAAGGACAAGAAGCTCTGTTCGATCGCCAAGGCGGCCGGGCACGAGATCTCCGACGCCTCGAAGATCGATGAAACGATGGTGTCGGCGATCTGCAAGACGATCACCGGCGCCAGCGATGTGACCTCTCTGAGGGAACAGCTCGCCGACGCCAAGATCGAGCTGATGTCGCTTCGCCAGACCAAGGACGCCCGCACGCCCGAGCAGATCGTTGACGATCTGGTCGCCAAGGGTGCGATCACGCCGGCGGCGAAATCCGAAGCGCTCGAAATCTACAAGCTCAGCCCGGCGAAGTTCGAGGCGATGATCGACAAGCTCGGTGTCGCGACACTCGCGACGCGTATCGCGCCGACCACCAAAACGGTCGAAGGCGGCGATGGCGCGCTCGATGAAGGCGCCGTCGATGTCTGCGCGAAGTTCGGCATCGAAACGAAAGACTTCGCCAAGACCGACAAGGAACTGGCCAACATGAGGGAGAGCCACCAGTGAGCCCGCTTACCGAAGACAGACTGGTTGTGGAAATCAGCGGCGACCTCCGCGTGTTCGCTGTGGCGGCGGCCAAAGAACTCTTTGCCGGTGCTCTTATCTGCCTCAACGCCGCCGGCGATGCGACGCCCGGAGAGGCGGCGCTCGGCCTTACCGCGGTCGGGCGCTGCGAGGGCTATGTCGATAACCGCAACGGCCAAGCCGGTGACCAGCAGGTTACGGTAAAGGCTGGCGTGTTTCGCTACGACAACAGCGCGGCGGCTGATGCGATCACGGTCGCTGATGTCAGTAAGCCCTGTTACATCGTCGACGATCATACCGTCGCGAAAACCTCCGGCGCGGGAACACGAAGTGTTGCGGGCCGCATTCATTCGGTGGAAGACGCCGGCGTTTTCGTCGCAATCGGCGCCGTTGCGCGGCTCGCCCCGATCGACACAGCCGCGTTTGTTGTCGGCGCCGAAGCCGCCAACGTCGTCAACGTTGGCATCCAATTGAAGGACCCCTCCGGCGCCAATTTGGCGGTGCGCGGCTCGGTCCTCGCCTATCTCGCCACGGAAATCCACGGCGACGTTGTCGCCGCCGCGGCGCCTTCGGGTGGCGTGGCGATCGGCGCGGATGGACTGGCCATTTCCGTGGTTGCGGGAAAAGCCTTCCAGCTCGTTTCGGAAGCCAACGGCCATATCGACCTCAACATTACGGAAGCCGGAGCCGCCACTTGGTATCTCGCTGTCGTGCTGCCGGATGGCCGTTTGGCCGTTTCGGGCGCGATCACCTTCGCGGCCTAAGGAGACACTCACGTGATCATCAATGCCAGAAACCTGTTGAACCTGACCACCGCGGTCACCACGATCTTCAACGGCGCTTTTGCCGGCTATACGCCGCGCTGGAGCAATGTCGCCATGTACGTTCCCTCGGCGGGCACACTGTCGATGGACTACACTTGGCTGCGCCAGCTCAAAAAGATGCGTAAGTGGATTGGCGACCGCCAGATCGATGCGCTCGCGACCAGCGGCTACCGCATCATGAACGAGCCGTACGAGAATACGCTCGCCATTCCGCGGCCGAACCTCGAAACCGATCAGTACGGCGTGTTCAATCCTCTGTTCGCCGATCTCGGCCAGACCGCGGCGGAAAATCCCGACGACAATCTCTACGGCCTCATGAACGCTGGCTTTACGACCGAGTGCCACGACGGGCAGTATTTCTTCGACACCGACCACACCCGTCTCGATGCGGACGGGGCCAAGAAGACGTGGTCCAATTTCCTCGGCGGGGACGGTGCGCCTTGGTTCCTGATGTGTACCAAGAAGCAGCTCAAGGCAATGATCTTCCAGGAACGCGTCAAGCCACGCCTGGTCGCCATGGACGATCCGTCCAACCCACACGTGTTCATGAAGAACGAATTCGTGCATGGCGTCGATTGCAGCCAGGGCTTCGGATACGGCCTGCCGCAGTTGATCGTCGCTTCACGCAAGCCCCTGACCGCGGCCAACTACAGCGAAGCGCGCACCGCGTTGTCGACGTTGCTCGGCGATCGCGATCGTCCGCTCGGCCTGATGGGCGACACGCTGCTCGTTCCCGGCAACTATGAGGAAGCCGGCCTGCGTCTCGTCAACAGCAAGGCTGAAGCCGGCGGCGGCGACAATCCGTGGGTCGGAACGGCCAACTTGATCGTCGAACCGCTTCTGGCGCAGGCGTGAGGCGGCGATGAAGAAGATCAATTTCGCCAACCTGCGTGGTGATGTGCCGAAAGGCTCGGTGCGCGTTCTCATGATCAGCGCGGCGAAAGACGGGTTTTGGCGCGGAGGCATTCAGCATTCGCGCAAGCCCACGCGGCACGCCATCGCCGACCTCAGAGACGAGCAGATCACGCAAATCATGAGCGAGAAGAAGCTCACGGTCGAAGTGGTCGACGAACCGGCGGAGAAGCCGAAGAAGTAACGCGCGGTGGAGCAGCTCGGTAGCTCGCAAGGCTCATAACCTAGAGGTCGTCGGTTCAAATCCGACCCGCGCAACCAATACCCCCCGAGAGCAAGAAGGGCGCACCGATCAGGTCACGGTGGAACGACAAGAGGCAAAAGCCCAACGCCCAAAGTACTGAAGGGGGACGGTGATCGACCTGGATTGCCGTCCCCAACTTAATCGAGAGATATATGGCCTACGCCACCAAACAGGACATGATCGACCGCTTCGGCGAGGACGAGGTGATTGGTATCACCGACCGCGCCAACCCGCCGACCGGTATCGTGAATGATGAGGTGCTGGCGAAAGCGCTCGAAAACGCCACTGCGGAGGTCAACTCGGAAGCCAAGCTGACCGGGACAATCAGGCAAACGGAGCAGCTCGCGAATATCACCTGCGCAATCGCCCGTTATCACCTGTCCGACCCCTGCAGCGAGCGTGTCCGCACGGACTACGAGGATCAGATCAATTTTCTGCGTCGCGTCGCGGACAGCAAGTCGCTGCTCATTGGCCAGGATGCCGCCGCGCCTGCGACCTCGGCGCCCGCGACGATCATCATCTCGGCGCCGCCGCGGACCTTCAGCCACCAAACCTTGAAGGACTTCTGATGACCGGCGCCGTGCTCGAACTCAAATGGGATGATGCCGCGCTGCGCGATGCAGCTCGCCGGCTGGTCACGTTTGACAACGACCGCGCCGCCAAGATGTGGGACGCCATTGGGCACGTGACGGTCAGTCAGGCTCAGATGCGCTTCGATACGCAGACAGATCCTTCCGGCGCCCCATGGAAGCCGTCGCAGCGCGCGAAGAGAACCGGTGGCCAGACGCTGTACGAAGAGGGATTTCTCTACGCCAGTCAGACCTACAACGTTCTCGGTACCGGCGGCATCGAAGAAGGGTCGAACAGACCCTATGCAGCGATGATGCAATTCGGCGGCGATATCACGATGTATGCCCGCGGCCAGGATATCTATCGCAATGCCAAGCGCATTCAGCAGGTCGAGCGCTCGGGCCATACCATCAGAACTAACAAGAACGGTGAGGAGATCGGGGTCAATCTATCGCCCTATCAGTTCGTCAAGGCGAACTCGAAAGGGAGTTTCGCGACCCACGTCGAAATCCCCGAGTACACTATCCATATCGATCCGCGCCCTTATCTCGGCATCTCTCAAGAGGATGGTGTCGAAATCACCGCGATCGCTGTGCGCCACCTTGGGGCTGCTTTGCTGGGGACACGGCCATGATGCGCATCGCTGCCGTGATCGACCGTCTGAAGGGGAAATTTTATCCCGGGCTTTTCGCCGACGTAAGTGGGCTCGGCGCAGTTCCGGCGAAGCCGGACGCCGTGAGGTGGCAGAATAGAGCTTACGTCTCGCCGCTATCCGACCTGGTCGGCGACAACAATGCGGGCACGGGTGTCGTCAGTCAACGGATCGTGCGCGTGGTGCGCGTCTTGATCGGGTTCACGCGACAGAACCCGCGCAAGATGGGAAATCTCGATGGCATCGAAGATGTTGTCGAGGCCGTCAAAGCCAATCTGATCGGATGGACGCCGGAAGGTGAGAACGCGCCCGTGGAGTACGTCGCGTCCCGCATCATCTACCAGGATCTCGAAACCGGAATTCTTATCTGGGGCGTCGACGTCGGCTGCCCCTACTATTTGGAGGAATAGGTGCAACCGAAATCGACTTATGACGACGCGGCCGCTGCCGCCACGGTGAAAGCCAGCGCACTGTTCAAGGCAATCGGCGAGCTGCCGCCCGCCCAGGCCGCGGCCGTCTACGCGCAATCGCAGGCAGAACGCGAACGCATCATGGCGCTGGATGGTCCGGCGCGCGATGCGGCAATCGCCGACCTCGCCAAGCCCAAACCCGAAACGATCGCGTCCGCGCCTTCGTCGGTGAAAAAGGGAGACAAGTAATGCTGCTCGCAAACCAGATGACACTTCAGGCCGGTATCGAAGCGACGCCCGGAACCGACCCCGTTCTCACCGCGACGGCGGGCATGCTCGCCTATGAAGTCAGCATCAATCCCGCCGCCGGCACGTTTGCCGACGACCGGTCCGCCTCCGCCGATTGGGGCGCAGACCTCAACGAACCGAACGAAGTCTACCAGACACTGACCTTCAAGACGCCGTTGGTCGGCTCCGGCGCGGCGGGCACGGCGCCATTCTATGGCTGTCTGCTGCAGGCGGCCAATCTGCTCGAAACCGTCACGGCAACGACCAAGGTCGAATACGCCACTCAGAACTGGAGCGAGGCCACTTCCAAGGCGTGCTCGATCTATTTTGATTGGGCTGGTGTCATGCACAAGATGCCGATGTCACGCGGCACGTTCAGTATTACGGGCGCGCGGAACGGCAAGATCATGACGCAGTGGTCGTTCACGGGCCTCGCCATGCCGGCGGCTGACGCTCCATTCCCGGACGTGAAATCTACGGTTGCCGCTCTTATGCGCGGCTTACCGATGAACAAGACCAACACGACGATTTCCCTCCACGGGATCACCCCGCCCGTTGAAAGCTTTCAGATCGATCTTGGTAATGTCGTGGCGTACACCAACCTGCCGAATTCGGAGATCATCGAGATCACCGATCGGATTGGCACCGGCAGCATCCAAATCCGCAAGCAGCCAATCGCCACCTTCGACCCGGTGGCGCGCTACAAGGCAAAGACAACCGGTCCGTTGTCGATAACCCACGGCACGATCCCGGGCAACATCGTCAAGATCGACGGATTACTGGTTCAGCTGGGACAGCCAACACTCACGAACGTCAACGGCGTTCTGTGCGACAACATCCCGTTGCGGTTCATTCACGCTTCGACCGGCAACGGCGAAATCAAACTCACGGTGCAGTGACATGGCCGATCAGAAAGCGTTCGTCTACGAAGAAGACAAGCCCGGCCGCACCATCCTGTGGCCCTGTCCCATTCAGGTCCCGGTCGATAACGGCGTCGAAGAACGGATGATGACGGCGAAGTTCAGCCTCGATCATGTCGACGAAGACGCCCATGCGGCTCTGTGGGACGAGGCGGCGATTAAGCCGGACGGCGACAAGTACTTTCTCGAACAGGTCGTGGCGGGCTTCGATGGCGTCACTGATGACCACGGGGTCGCTGTTCCCGACGAGAAGGTGATGAAGCTGGCCATGTCGAAGCGGTACATCAAAACCGGCCTGATGACCGCCTATCTCCAGATGCGCGCGGGACGCCTGCCAAAAAACTTCGGGAGGCCGTCCGCTTCCTCCTAGGAAGTGACGATGGCCAGACTTTCGATGTCGAGGCGGCGCGGCGGGAGTGGCGTCGACGGAATGTGCCGGAAGCGCAAATTGAGGAAGCGCTCGCGGCGATCAGTGAGAACAGCTATGCACGCAAGTTTTCGATCGAGCCAGAGAACGTTGATGCCGTCCGCCTCTATCGCGGCCTTCGAACGCAATGGCGCGTCGAGACCGTTGTCGCGGGCCGGCTGTTTCTCACCCTTCATCACGGGATCGACTATACCGCCGCGCCAACCGTGGCGCGGGCATTGCGTATCCGCGTCTCCGAGCAGGTCTGGACGGGCCTTCAGATTATGGAGAACGAAACCCTCGTCATCTATGGCCGTCGCGAGGCTGCAGCTCTGCAAGGGCCGTAAAGTACCCTTTAAGGAGGCTTTTTCCGGATGAGCCAAGTCGGCGGAAATCTCACCGCGAAACTGGTTCTTACCGGCGACGCCACTGGTGTGGTTGGCGCCGGCAAGGAAACGGAAGCCGCTCTTGATCGGGTCACGGTAAAGGCCGGTCAGGCGGGCGCGGCTGGAGCGGGAGCAACCGCCGAGTTCGACGCCGCGGCGATCGCACTGAAGGCTCAAACCGATGCCGCGACTGCCGCGACGGCCGCGGTGACGGCGAGCACCGGCGCCCGCACTGGCGAGATCGCCCGCCTGAAAGAGCAAGGTGCCGCCGCCGAGAGCACCATCGGTAAGGTGCGGGCTCTGTCAGCCGCCCATGCCGAGTATAATGGCACGATATCGTCGGCGCGCGCCCTTGTGGCGGCCAAGGCCATGACCGAGGCCCAATATGCCGAGGTGGCGTCAGCGGCGTCGGCGAAGCTCGCAGCCGATCTCGCAGCCGTCCGTGTCGAGGCATCGGCTAGCGGTATGGCGCTGGACCGGCTGGAGGCGAACCTCGCGAAGCTCGGTAAAGTCGGCGGCGTCCCCCGTGGCGTCATCAGTCGTACAAGAGCGGCGGCCGCGGCTATCCCGGAAGTGATCGAAGCGTTTCCACTGATCTCAGCGGCGGCCGGCGTCACCGCGGCGATCGGCATTCTCGTGGCAGCTGAGCAAAGCTATGAAGGGTCGGTCGGAAAGCTCAATGTCACCCTGCAGGCCCATGGGCTGGCACTGGCGCAGACCAGCGCAGAATACGTGAAGCTTTCCGGCGACATCGCCAAGAGCGCCGACGTGTCGACCATCGCCGGCCGGGAGATGGAGGCGAGCTTCGCCAACGCCCATCTCGACACGTCGCTGTGGACCAAGGTTGCCGCGATGTCGCGAGACTACGCGGCCGTCTTGGGCACCGAAATCCCGGAAGCTGCCGACAAGGCCGCGGAGAACCTGCAGAAGCCGTATGAGTGGGCGGTGCAGCTCACCCAACAATACGGCCTGTTCAATCAAGCCGCCTTGCAGCACATCCGCGACCTGGAGGAAAGCGGCCAGAAGCAAGCGGCGCAAGCGGAAGTGACCGATGCGTGGGCCGCGCGGATCAAGAATGCTGCAGACCAGACGAGCGGCTTCGCCTTGGCTTGGCGCAGTGTGTCTACCGAGGTGTCGAACGCGTGGGATGCGGTGGGCAAGTCGCTGTTTAAGTCGCAAGGCGAAAAGCTGAAGGTGGAGCTGGCGAGCGACGAAGCCACTTTGAAAGGCGCGCTTGCCGATAATCCCAACGGCTATCGCGCTAAGCAGATCAAGTATCTGCAGAGCCGCATTGCGGAGATCAAGAAAGAACTCGGCTCGATCGACGGTGAAGCCGAAAAGCGTAACACCGAAGCCCAATCGTTGAGCGACATGGTCAACGGGATGGGCCTCAGCACGTACGACCAAAAGCTGCGCACGCTTTCCAACCAGCGCAAGCGTGTCCTCGACGACTATGCCAAGGGGATATCGGCGACCGGAACGGATGGAAAGGCGCTCACGCAGGATCAAGCCTTGGCCCCGGTCGACCGCGAAATCACCAAAACTAAGAAGGAGAGGGCCGAGGCCGAACGCAGCCTTAATGAGGTCGAGAAGGAACACTACGAGCGCATTCAGGAACTACTGAAGGGCGCGCCGCAGCTCATCGCGCAGAACGAACTCGACACCCGAACCTCGGAAGGTCGCGTGCGTGCCTATCTAGAGGGTAGTTCTGCGCTGCAGGAATTCAACGATCAGCAGGAAGTCGCGAAAGCAACGCTTCCCTATGTGACGGCGCTCGCGTGGGCACAAGGCGATGCGCACGAAAAGCTCGCCGGCGCGATCGCGCGGGTCACGAAGGAAAAGCAGGCCCAGAACGCAGCCGACAACGCGCTGGCCGCGATGCAGGATATCGATCAACAAATCAAATCCGCCAGCGGCTATATGTCGAACGCGTTGATGGATGCCAAGCTCGCGCTCAACCGCAAGGACATCAACGACTGGTATGACGACCAGGCACATAAGCTGCAAGCCGCCGGGCTCAGCTGGGAGGAATACCACGACAAGCTTGACCTGATCATGGGGCAGAAGCTTGCGAACCTCTACGAAGAAGATCTCCGCAACCGGCGCGATTGGGCTTCTGGCGTTATCCGCGCCAACAAGGACCTTGAGCGCTCGAACGAAGACTGGGCTTCGACCAGCGAGGGCTTCATCCGCGGATGGTCTCAGACCAGTGAAGACGCCTTCGTGAATTTCGCAACCAAGGGAAAGCTCAGCATCGGCGGCCTTACCGATTTTGTCCGAGAGCAGCTCGCTCGCATGGTCTACCAGCGCTACATCGCCGGGACGATGAACGAAGTCGGCAACAGCGTTCTCGGAGGAATTGACAAGGTATTTAACTTCAGCGGCGGCAAGAGCGCGGGCGACGTCCTCTGGGGAAACGGGGAAACCGGAGGGAGCTTTCTATCGGGCGTTCTTCACGGCGGCGGCGATACGGCATCGCCTCAGATCACGCGCCAAGTTCCCGCTGCGCTCTTTATTGATGCTCAAAAGCGCCATGGCGGCGGGCCTATCCTGGGACCCGGCGAACGTCCGATCATCGCCAAGGATGGCGAATGGATGCTCAACGAAGAACAGCAGGCCAAATCCGCCCAGATCATCGATCGTTGGGAAACCGCGTTGAACCGGCCGGCGGTGCTGCAGCTGCCGGCGTCGGCCGGCGCCGGCACCGCGGGTGTTGCGCCAAAGGTTGAAGTCCACAATCACGGCGAGGCGCTGCAGGTCGCAAGCCAGAGTTATGACGCATCGACCAATACCATGCGGCTCGATCTGGATCGCGAGGTGGGGAGAGCGGTCGTGGAAACGGTGCGTAGCGGTGGTGCCGATCGCGCCTTCGGCGCGCGATACAGCATATCCAACAATACCATCCGGAGGGCCTAATGCTCACATGGCCTGCCGATATTCCAACACCGCGCTTCAAAGGCTTCCAGGGGCAAAGAGGAAGGCGTGCAACGCGGTTCGAGCCCGACGAAGGCCCGGCCAAGCAGCGCACCGTCACGACCGCCGCGCTGCACCGTGTTGTCCTAGTGTTCAAATGTAACGTGGCCCAGCGCGACAAGATCATGGATTTCTTCGATGGCCCCGGCGCCGGCGGCGGCGTGTGGTTCTCGTTCGTGCAGCCGTTCAAAAAGGTCCCGGTTAACGCCCGCTTCATTGTGGGCAGCGAACCGAGCGAGGTCGAAGCCGCACCGTTTTTTAACGTGACGGTC
This sequence comes from Alphaproteobacteria bacterium, assembly GCA_023259375.1. Taxonomy (GTDB): domain Bacteria; phylum Pseudomonadota; class Alphaproteobacteria; order Micropepsales; family Micropepsaceae; genus Rhizomicrobium. Next base: position 8,611 of record JAHFQC010000090.1, on the reverse strand, counting down.
ACGCTTGAGGTGGACGCATGGTGAGCGAATATCTCATTGCTGAAGCCAACAAGGACGTGAGCAGTGATCCGCTGTTGACACTGTTGACGATCACCCACGCCTCGCTGACACCGCCCTTTCGTTGCGTGCTGGACGGAAAGCCCATCGTCTCTCGCGGTGAGACATATCTCGACACCCCGTTCGCCTTCTTGCCGCCCGAACAGACCCAAGACGGTTTGAAACAGGGGCGTCTTCGCATCGAAAATGTGGAGTCCAATCTAATCGAACTGCTGCGGTCGGTTGCCGGTACCGATGATCCGCCGCAAGCAACGTTCGAGTTTATCTATGCGTCGGCTCCCGACTTCGTGGAGCGGAAGTTCCCGAACCTCATTTTTCGCGACGTTCCTTACGATGATACGATCGAGATCACGCTCGGCTTGCCGGATCTGACGGTCGAGCCCGTAAATCAATTCCGCTTCTCTCGCGCCACCCATCCGGGGCTTGTCTACTGATGCAAAGCCTTAAAGCGCGCATCGCCAAATATATCGGTGTTCCGTTCTTGGAGCGGGGGACTACGCCGGATGGTTGGGACTGCTGGGGATCCATTCACTACATCGGCGTTCATGAGATGGGAAAAAACTGGCCGAGCTATAGCGAGGCCTATCATCAGCTTGCGAACTACGATGAAGATGCGATCGCAGCCGTCACGATGCGGTTCATTGGCGACTGGAAGCGCATCGAGCGTCCGGTCGAGGGGTGCGTCGTGGGTTTCGACAAGCGCGGCAGCATTGCGCTCCGGACCGGTTGTGAGCCCCACATCCACCATGTCGGACTTGTCCTGAACTCTCGCGAGATGATCCATGTCGGCGTCAATACCATTGGCGGCACGGTGATCGAACCTTTCGACGGGTTTGTTCATGGGCGCTTCTGCGCCGGCTTTTGGGAGCGTAGCTGATGGACGCGCGAACCCAACCGGCGGCGGTCCATATCGTCTCGCCATTCGGTGAAAAGACGCGCAAGTTCTCGCCTGAACCCGGCGCCAATCTGGCCGCGATAATCGATGGTGCAGCTCAAGAGCTTTCGTGGGCGCGCGGTCAGGTGCGTGTCTATTGGTGCGGCGAGGAAATTCCGCCGGCGATGTGGGGCGAGACGGTACCCGCTCCCGGCGATCAGGTCTTGATCGTTCCGACGCCTCAATACGCCTACGTTTACTCGGCGGTGCAATATGTCAGGTCATATCTCAGCACTGCCTCGATCGGCGGGCTTGTCAGCACGGCGGCGCGTATAGCGACCGTCGCCAGCGTTGGAGCAAAGCTTGTTTCGAGCCTGTTCGGCGGCGGGTCGTCGAGGGCGACATACGGCATATCGGGTGCCGAAAATTCGGCGATGCCCGACCAAGTGTGCCCGATGGTTCTGGGCAAACGCCGTGTTGTTCCGCCGCTTGCGGCGACGACGTGGACTGAGACGATCGGAGACGACGTCTATCTGCGCATGCTCGTCCAGTGGCATGTTGACCGGTGTCGGGTCAGCGATATTCGCATTGGTGAGACACCCATCGAACAGTTCGACGGCGTCGAAATCCAACATCGCCTGACGCCTGAAGACCCGTTTCCGACCCTCTACAATCGCATTATTCGTGAGGACACCTACGGTTCGCTCCAGCTCATCCACGATAACGGGTGGGTTGAGCGCCGCACGCAGGTCGACACGATCGAGATCAGCATCGACCTCGCTTGGCCGACAGGGCTGGCTTGGAACGGAAAAGACGAAGCCCGTTGCGACGTCCAATTTCAATATCGCCCCGCGAACACGAGTAACTGGATCGCGGCGCCGATCGGCGACGGCGGTCTCGTAAAGATCCTGGAGATGAAGCCCCAGGCGTTCCGCCGGAACTACTCGTGGGTGGTGCCAAAAGGCGAATACGACGTGCGGGTGCTGCGGGTCTGGCCTGACGCCCACGACAGTTACCCACGCCTGCAAGATCAGGTGTTCTGGGTTTGCATGCGGTCGTTCGGTGAAGGCCTGCCGGTCATTGGCGACAACTTTGCTTTGACAGCGGTACGCATTAAGTCGTCGAACCAGCTTAATGGGCAGATATCGAGCCTGAACGGCATCGTTGAAGCCATGGTGCCGAAGTGGGACGGACAGAAGTTCAGCGGCTACGGCGTTTCCAGCAATCCGGGCGAGCAAATGAACTGGATGGCCAACGGGCCAGCCAATGCGAAGCCGCTCAACGACCGCTTTGACGTGCCGGGGATCGGTGCTTTTGCCGATTTGTGCTTCGCCAAAAATTGGAAGTGCGACTATATCCTCGACAACGAGATGTCGCTGGCGAACGGACTGGACCTCGCCGCATCGGCCGGCCGCGCACTCGGCGTTTGTTGGGAAGATGGTCTGTTGTCGGTATCCATCGACAACGAGCGCGAAGCGCCAGTGCAGGTGTTCTCTGGGCGCAACGTCAAGAATTTTCGCGGCAAGATTTCGTTCCCGGAAGCGCTGCATGGCGTGAAGGTCTACTTCTTCGATGCTGCGTCTGGCTACCAGCAGCATTGCCGAATTGTGTATGACGACGGCTACGACGCAACGAACGCGACGCTGTTTGAGCGGATAGACGCCCCCGTCAAAACGGATGCGGCAGAGGCATACGTTCAGGGCTGGCGCTATCTGGCGGCCAGAAAATTGCGCCCCGAGGCATACGAGTTTGACACCGACCTCGAAGGGCTGGTCGTCCACTTCGGAAGCCGGGTCGACATTGCGCATACGAGAATGGCTGTCGGCATCCGTGGTGCGCGCGTGCGCTCACTCACCATGCGTGACGATGGCGCCATCACCGGCGTGGTTCTCGACGAAATCGTTCCGATGGAGGCCGGAAAATCCTATGTGCTGCGGGCGCAGCGCGGCTCCGGTGTAGGGCTGTTCTCGGTTGTCACTGTCCCGGGCGAAACCAACACGCTCTCATTTATGGATGCGGTCCCAGCGGCAAATGCGCCAGTGCCGGGAAATCACTGCGTGTTTGGCCTCGCGGGAAAAGAGACCTTGCCAACGCTCGTGATCGATCCGGCGATCGGCGAGTCGAAATCATCCCACCTTACCTGTATTCCCTACGTTGAGGGTCTGCTTGTAGACGGTGGCGAAATCCCGGCGTGGGACCCCAAGATCACCCCGCGAGCGATGGCCAATCCGATCGCCACGTCGCACGCGAGCGAAGAAACTCGGCGGCAGGTCGCCGATATTATTATTCCTCAATTGGTCAACAGAACGGCCGCCAACGAGAGCGCGACAGAGGCCGCGCAAGGCGCTGCCGATACTGCCATGACGCAGGCGCAGCAAGCGGCGGAGGACCTGGGAAAGTCCGTTCGCGACCTGATCGATACCGTTCTCGCGCAGTCCCAAGCCACAGCGCTTGGCGTTCTGGGCGCGGCGGTTGATGCTAAAGCGACGCGGAACGCGATATCGACAGCGACAAAGGCGGCGCTGTCCGAAGCGAATGCTCTTGTTGCAGACGAAACTGTTGTTCGCACGCAAGCCACGGAAGCGTTGGCCGGACGCATCCAAACGGTCGAGGCGAACTATGTGACATCAGTGCAGCTGGGGAACGCCATCGTTCCGCTGGCAACGAAGGCATTGGTCACGGACGAAGCATCTGCGAGAGCGCAGGGCGACAACGCGCTCGGTATGCGCGTGCAATCAATCGAAGCGGACTATACGAATTCTTCCACATTGGCTCAGGCGCTCGGCTCCTATCTGACCGTAGCGCAAGCCACCGGGACCTTCGCGACCATTGCGTCCATCAATAATCTCACGGCGCGCTTTGGCGACAATTCCTCGTCGGCCACTTTTCAGGCCGGCTCAACCGCGACGTCCGCGGGTGCGGTAGCCACAGGGAGTTTTTCGGTCGGGGCCAGCGACGGCACCCACACCGTCAGAGCAGGATGGCGCGTTGACGCCATCGTCTCCAATGGTACGACGAGTTCAGTATTGACCGCCTACGCCGACAAAATCCGGCTCAAGGCTAATGCTACGACGTTCGTGGCGAATGATAATACCGAATTTGCGACGTTCGACGGCGCAACGAAGCAACTGATAATGGCCTGCATGCCGGGCATCACAACGACCACCTTTTACTCGGCTTCTCAGACAGGGATTTCAACCCTGTCGACGAACCCCTCGGACGATCTTACCAAGCTTGGTGATCTTGGAAATGATACGACGATTGTGTTTGGCACGGCCGCCGGAGGGGCTTCCGGATATCCCATTTCGACGGCGTCGAAGAAGATCTTCGTGACGTTCAACTTTACGTACAAGTGCCACACCAGCACTCAGGTCACTCTTCGTGGGGGGCTTTGGGTTCAAGGAAATAGCGGGTGGTTCACGCTCAAAGATGCCGAGAGCCGCGCGTCGACTGGATCAAATGCAATTTTTCAAACTCTGCGCGTGAGCTGTCCTGTAGCACCAGGTCAGAACTACACGGCGGTCAGGCCGTTTGTGCACAATACAACCGGCGACGTGGTTGAACTCTACAATTATTCGACCCAAATCGAGCAACAGGCAAAATGAGGGAAAAATGCAAAGCGAAGACCAACGCGAACAGGATCAATTGAGCGAAGATCCAGTCAGCGTAGTTATCGAACGGTTTATGCGCGCTGAGCGCGAGATCGTGGCGTTCGTGATCCAACGCAATAGGTCGAACAACGCGCTGAATGCGGCGCGGCAGGAGATCGACCGGCTTACAAAAGCTGTCGAGGAGAAGGACAGGATCATCGCCGAGTTGCACGCTGCAGCGAAAGCAAATGCCGAGATCCTGGGTACGGACGCGGAAACGCTCGATGCTGCTCCGAATGATGGAGTGAGCGGCGCTATCGCTGAGACTGTACAGGACGAAAAGCAATGACCATCGGCAGCTATGATGTCGGAACGGCAACTGTCGCGCAGAATGGAATGGTCGTCACGTTCGGCGGCGCTGCTGCGCTGGACACGGTGCGGGAAGCCGACCTCTTTATGGGGATCATCCCAATTGTCGCGGTTGATAAAGCCAATAGGACGGTCACTCTCAAGGCTCCCGGCTGGATATTCCCGGCGTTCAATGCGTCCGCTTACTACATCAACTATTTGCCGCCCGCGGTGATGCTCGACAGCGACGTGCGGACACTGATGGCGGCGTTATCGACGGGGGATGTGTTCGACACAACAGGCGTTACGATCCCATCGGCAGCAACATGCGATATCGGAGCGGTTGCGTCGTCCCGTGTCACGGTTCAAGGCACCACCGCGATCACGTCGTTTGGTGCCAAAACCGGGAAGTTGCGAATCGTGACATTCACCGGCGCACTAACGTTGACGCACAATGCGGGATCGCTGTCGTTGCTCGGCGGCAAAAACAGAGTCACGGCCGCCGGCGATCGCGGGACCTATGTGTCGGATGGGTCGGGAAACTGGCTGGAGGTGGGGTATTACCGCGCCGCCACGGATGCCGGAGATATGGCGACAAAGTCGGGTGTCGAAACGCTATCGAACAAGATGGTACTGGGACCTCTCGTTGTTCTTGGCCAGGATGTCACCAAACAAGTATCCGTCTCCGTCAGTGCCACTGGCGTCCCGTTCCTAGATGCAACCGGAATGGGAATGTCATGGGGTTCCGGCAGTGGCTCTCTTGTTGCGAGATGGGGAGCCCGCACCACCGGCGCTTTTGGGATAAGAGATGATGTCAACGGCCTTGTGTACGGACTAAGAGCCACATCAAACGCCGTGACCGATCCTGTGGTCGGGTATCCCGTCATCGGTTTTTTTGGATTTTACTCCGGTATGGGGTTGGGCGGCGCCTCCAACTACAACGCGAACACCAATCCCGTTTTCGGCGTGAACTCGGCAGATCAGCTAACCGGAACAAATTACGGGCTCGGCCACAACCTTTTGAACATTCAGAACAACGGCTACGTCTCGACCTATAACACGGTGTTGGATGACGGCACCGGAAACATGAAGCCCGGCACCGACAACGCAAAATCGCAAGGTACGGCCGCGAACCGATGGTCCGTGATCTATTCCGGAACGCCAAGCATCAACACATCGGATGAACGCGAGAAACAATGGCTCGGCGCATTGAGCGCTGCGCAGATAGCGGCCGGGATGGAGATTATCGCCGAGATTGGCGGGTTCAAATTCCTCGATGCCATCGCACTGAAAGGTGAAGCCGAAGCACGCCTGCATTTCGGAGTGCGGGCGCAGCGCATTCGCGATGTTTGGGTCTCCCATTGCGGCGAAACCGCGCCACTGCCGGCATTCCTTTGTTTTGACGAATGGCCGGAGACGCCTGCTGTTCCGGAACAGCGAGTGCCGCAGATCGACGCTAACGGCAATCCGGTATGCGACGAGAATGACAATCAGTTGGTGGACGTGATCCCGGCACGACCCGCCATCCCAGGCGGTGATCGCTGGGGCATTCGATCCGACGAATTGGCGATGTTCCTTTTCGCGGTGATGGACGCGCGCGTCTCCGCGCTCGAAGCCGTATTGGCCTCTTGAGGCTCGGAATAGAAGGTAACAGGAGAACACGATGCTGAATTTGCATATTTCACTGTCGGTCGAAAATTTTCGGGACAACGACAAACCGATCGACAAAAATGCCGTCCGAGCCAAGATAGTCGATGCTCTGCGTCAGCTCGGTTACTCCGCTGATGGGGCCATTATTGGAAGCTGGAGCGAACAGCCGCTCCCACCGGAAACCAAACCCGCCGAGTAGAGCCGTTTGACGGGAGCCGGCGCGAGCCAAAGCGCCGACCCGCCGTGATTGATGTTTGACATTGTGGAAGTGCTTATCGGCGGCTGGCGGGTCGAACGCGTCCCTGACTTGCGGCGCTTGTTTACGCAAAAAAAAAGCCCCGTGTGATCGGGGCTTTGGGACGCTAGAGGTGGAAGGCGAGGCCTCCACCATAGGTCAGCGCATATTGGCCTGAGTTGCTCCAGTTGAGCGTTTGAACGCTGACGCCGGCGCGAATTTCGATCCCGCTATAGGTGTACGACAAACCGCCACCGAGGAGTGGAGCAATTTCGGCTTTGCCGACCAGGGATGTGACAACGGTCGTAGGCTTGTTTGTTGTAGCATCGGTCGACGTTGTGAAGGTGGTCTCTTTCATCTTCATCGCCGAAAAGCCCGTGAATATGTAGGGCGCAATGCCAGTGCTGCCGAGCGGGTAGTGGACCATCAGCTTGAGGGACTCGCCGCGCATCGACGAGTGATAGCTGAGCGTATCGGACGCGGCGCGCTCGCCTGTGGCCACGCCGACGGAAAGTTCCAGGGCAAAATACCGGCCCAGGTTTACGCCAATGTACGGTGTAACTCCCGACAGGCTGTCGGCGTAGGCGGAATAGCCCTGCTTAAAGGTGAGCGATGTGAGGTCGTAGCTGGCCCCAAAATATGGACTGAGCGACAGCTTGGCTTCCTCATCGGCAATCGCCGGAACGGCCGACACTAAAGCAAGCGCGGCACACGCAACTAGTACGAATGGTTTCATGATTTTCCCCCTTCGGGTTGAACCTAAGTTAACTCGGCGGGAATTGAAACCGCCTCGGAATAGTAGATATCATCTATTGTGGAGCTTTCAATAGGTGATATCATCTATTTTGAGGCTGGACCTAAAAAGTGATATCAACAATGATCGCGCGCGTGGGACGGAAACGAATCAACGAAGAGCAGATGCCGGCGCGGTTTCCATCGGGAACAGTTGAGCGCATCGACCGCGTTTTGGGTGAAAAGGAGAAGCGCGCCGACTTCATCCGCGAGGCCGTAGCGCGCGAGCTGGCGAGGCGTGAAAAGGCACTAGGCCGAAACCTCTAGCCCAATATCCTTGAGCCAACGAGCCGCCGGGCGTGGCTACCGGGCTCAAAACCGTCTTGTAGGTCGCTATGGGATGGCTTTTAAGCGGTTTATAGGGGTGTTTTGGAGCTGTTTTGAACGCCGCTTCACCATACAGAAAACACGTCATAAGTCTCTGTTTTGGCGGAAAATTCCGTGAAAAATGGGAATGTTCGGTATTTATGGCGCGATGGAGAAGAATTTTGGCGCGCTACAGCTGCGGCCGGAACCTCGCGAAAATCGTCCAGTACCAGATCGGCGCCCAGGGTGGTGGCCGGTTCGGGGGTGTAGCCGTAGCTCATCAGGATGACGGGAGCTCCGCTCGCCCGGGCTGCCTGGACGTCGGTTACGCTGTCCCCGACCATGACCGCCGGTCCGCCGCCGAGATCTGCCAGCACCGACTCGAACAGGCGCGGGTCGGGTTTCAGCCAGGGGTATTTGCTGCCGCCGGCGATGGTCGCGAAATATCCGGTCAGGCCGAGTTCGGTCAGAAGCTGCATCGCGTTTTGATGCGGTTTGTTGGTGAGGACGCCCATCCGCGTACCCTGCGCCTTCAGGCATTCCAGGGTTTCGACCACGCCGGGAAAGGGGCGGCTAGCGGCTGCGATATGACTTCCGTAGTCCTTGAGGAAATCGGCATAGAGCGGCTCGATCTCCTCGGGCGTCAGCGGCGCGCCGGTCACGCGGAAGGCATCGGCAATCAACTTGCGCGCCCCGCGTCCCACCAATCGGCGCAACACCTCCGGTCCCAGCGGCGCGTGTCCGGCGCGGGTGAGCAGC
>JAHFQC010000134.1 GCA_023259375.1 Alphaproteobacteria bacterium | reverse complement strand
CCACGGTTTTGTCGTGCGGCAGCAAGGCAGCAAGACGGAGAATGCCATCCGGGGGCAGAGCGGCGGACACATCGGCGGCGGCGAGACGCTTCAAACGCATGATGTCGGGCGCACCCGGCAGCACTTCGGCCAAGACGCCGGTCTCGCCCATAGCAACCAGCACCGCAACCGGATTGGCGGCTTCCAGAAGCTTCAGCATCTCCTTGGCGATGCGTTCGCCCGAAAGCTTGGCAATGCCGGCTTTCTCCTGCTCGACCGCAATCAGCGCATCGGCATCGAGCGGGCCCTGGCCATACCAGGCGTGGAAACGGAACAGACGCAGGATACGCAAATAGTCTTCGCGAATGCGCGCGGCGGGATCGCCGACAAACCTCACTCGTCCCGCCTCAAGATCGGCGACGCCGCCGACGCTGTCATACACTTCGCCGTCGAGATCGGCGTAAAGCGCGTTCATGGTGAAATCGCGCCGCTGCGCGTCTTCCGCCCAATCCGTGGTGAAGGCGACCACCGCGCGGCGTCCGTCGGTTTCGACATCACGGCGCAAGGTGGTGACTTCGAACGGCATGCCGTGCACGACGGCGGTGATGGTGCCGTGCTCGATCCCGGTCGGCACCGCCTTGAGACCTGCCGCTTGCAGCAATTCGCGCACTTTCTCCGGCGGATGCGGTGTCGCCACATCGATGTCGCTGACCGGTTTGCCAAGCAGCGCATTGCGCACAACACCGCCGACAAAGCGCGCTTCACCCAGCACCGTCATCAGCTTGACGGTTTCGGGCCTAGTCATAAATGGCTGCGGCGAAAGACGCGTCATCGAAGCCGTCCGGCAAGAGTGCGGAGCATAGCAGCGGTAGCGCCCCAGATATAATGGCTTTCGTACTCGAACACGTAGAAGCGGCGGGCGCTGCCTTTAATCTCCGCCTTGTCTTCGCGGCAATTGGCGGGATCGAGGAGAAACGCGAGGGGAACTTCGAAGATCGCGTCAACCTCGCGGGCGTCAGGCGCCAATGTGAACCCTTCGGCCACCAGCCCCACCACCGGCAAGACCGAGAACGCTGTCACGGTTTCGTAGGCGTCGAGATAGCCAGCGACAGTGACAAAAGAGGGATCGATGCCGGTCTCTTCCTGCAGTTCGCGCAGTGCGGTGGCCGCAGGCGAGGCGTCGGCCGGATCGGTGGCGCCACCGGGAAAGCTCACCTGGCCGGCATGGCGCGACAGGGCGATGCTGCGGCGGGTGAAGAGAACGGTCGGCTCGGCGCGGGCCACGATCGGCACCAGCACAGCCGAAAGCCTCAGCACCCGGCGGCCTTCCGGGCGCACATGCGGATTGAGATCAAAGTCGCTGCGCTTCGGCTCCGGTGGCGGCGGGTCGGCATATAGGCGCGCCCGTAATGTTTCCAGGTTGAGAAAAGCTCCGGCGTCTATCATCCGAGCGGTGCGTTATCCTTGTTGCCTTGGGCCCGCCGGGGTACAAAACGGGCACTGTCGCGTCCGCGCGCGATCCCGCAACAATAGGCAACCCTTAGCCTTTCCTGCAACCGACCTGGACAGATTCCATGAACGAAACGACCGGCGAAGACCTTCCAGCCGTCGAACGCGTCGAGCGGGCCGCCGACGTCGCCAAAGCGGTGCGCGCCGGCATCGGTGAGGTCATCTTCGGCCAGACCGACGTCATCGATCAGGCTTTGATCACCCTTCTGGCGGGCGGCCATGGACTGCTGATCGGCGTGCCGGGCCTCGCCAAGACCAAACTGGTCGAAGCCATGGGCATCGTGCTGGGCATGGATTTCAAGCGCGTCCAGTTCACCCCCGACCTGATGCCGGCCGACATCATCGGCTCGGAAGTGTTGGAAGAGACCGATGACCGCCATCGCGCCTTCCGCTTCATCAACGGACCGGTGTTCACCCAGCTTCTGATGGCCGATGAAATCAACCGCGCTAGCCCTCGCACCCAGAGCGCCTTGCTGCAGGCGATGCAGGAGCGGCAGGTCACGGTGGCGGGAACGCGCTACGATCTGCCGAAGCCGTTCCATGTTCTGGCGACGCAAAATCCGCTCGAGCAGGAAGGCACCTATCCGCTGCCCGAAGCCCAGCTCGACCGCTTCCTGCTCCAGATCGACATCGGCTATCCCGATAAGGACGCCGAAAAGCAGATGCTGCTCGCCACCACCTTTGGCCAGGAGAAAGCCGCGGCCCCGGTGTGCACACCCGAAGACCTGATGGCGGCGCAGGCGATCGTGCGTCATATCCCGGTCGGCGACACGGTGGTGGAAGCGATCCTGCGTCTGGTGCGTGCTGCCCGCCCGGAAGCAGACGCGGCGCCGGACTTGCGCAACGTCATCGCCTGGGGCCCCGGCCCGCGCGCCAGTCAAGCCTTCATGCTGGCCTGCCGCGCCCGCGCTCTGATCGAAGGGCGGCTGGCGCCATCGACTGACGACGTGGTGGCGCTGGCCCAGCCGGTGCTGCGTCATCGCATGGCGCTCAATTTCGCGGCACGGTCGGAAGGGCTGACCGTCCCAACCGTTATCGACCGGCTGTGCCGGACGCTGCTCTAGCATGACCCGCCTGACCGACAGCGCCGAATCGCTTGCGGCCACGCTGCCGGCGCTGATGGTGCGGGCGGAACGGCTGGCTTCGTCGGTGACGCTCGGCATGCATGGGCGGCGTAAAGCCGGCATCGGTCAGAGTTTCTGGCAATACCATCATTATCGCCCCGGCGATGCTTCCACCGCGATCGACTGGCGCCAATCGGCCAAGAGCCAGCATCTTTACGTGCGCGAGCGCGAATGGGAGGCGGCGCAATCGGTGTGGTTATGGCGCGATGGGGCGCCGTCGATGCGGTTCGGATCGGGTGACGAAACCAAACTCGAACGCGCCAGTCTGCTCGCGTTGGCGATTGGCGTCCTGTTGGTGCGGGGCGGCGAACGCATTGCGCTGTATGGTGAGAAGGAACCGCCGGCCAATTCGCGCGCCACCTATCGCCGGATCGGCTTTGCGTTGTCCGAGCAGGCACCGCGCGATAATCTGTTGCCGCCGGAAGCGCCGTTGCCGCGCAATGCCCAGTTCGTGTGGTTCGGCGATTTTCTGGCGCCGCTGGAAGACATCGAACATACGATCCGACGGCTGACGCGATCCAATGCTGGCGGACGGCTGGTGCACATCATCGATCCGGCGGAAGAAGATTTTCCCTATCTCGGCCGCACGCGGTTTGAGTCCGTCGGCGGCGAACAAACTCGCACTCTCGGACGCGCCGAAGGCGTGGCGAGTGAATACCGCGCCCGGTTCAAGGCGCATGCCGAAGCGGTGGCGCTGCTGGCGCGCAAACTCGGCTGGAACTATACCGCCCATCGCACCGACCGCTCGCCGCAAGGCGCCCTGGTGGCGCTTTACGCCGACCTCTCGGGCGGACACCGGATGGCAGGGTGATGAGCTGGCTTCCCACCATCAGTTTTGGCGCGCCGTGGATATTGCTCGGCCTTGTCGTGCTGCCGGCGATCTGGTTTTTGCTGCGCGTCACGCCGCCATTGCCCAAACGCGTGGTGTTTCCGCCGCTGCGTCTGCTGCTCGGTCTGAAGGACGAAGAAGAAACGCCCTCCGGCACGCCGTGGTGGCTGATGGTGTTGCGCCTCGTTGCAGCGGCGGCAGTGATCATCGCGCTGTCGGAACCGCAAATCGGACGCACACTGACGCTGACCGGCGACGGACCGCTGGTGCTGCTGGTCGATAACGGCTGGACCGCGGCGCCGAACTGGGATGCGCGCGCGGGCTTAGTACGAGAAGCCGTGGACAGCGCAACGCGCGCCAATCGGCCAGTGGCGATCATTGCGACAGCCGACCGTTCGGAAGGCGAATATCTCGATTCCGGTAAGGCGGCGAAAGCAGCCGCGGCGCTGGAACCCAAACCGTGGCTCGCCAGCCGCAAAGCGGCAATTGCTGCGCTCGCCAAACTGAAGCCCGGCGCCGAAGTGTTGTGGCTGTCGGACGGCGTCGACGACGGCCTCGCCGCAAAAACGGCGGATGGCTTGAAGCGGCTGGGCGCGGTACGGCAGTTCGCATCGGGTAACGGTCCGCTGGCGATTGCGAGTGCCACCAACACCTCGGCCGGATTCGAAATCAGCGTGATCCGCAGCGGCAACGACGGCGCGGCGCAAGGTGTGATCGCGGCGCTGGGCGAACAAGGCCAGACGCTGGGCACGGCGCCGTTCCGCTTTGAGGATGGCCAGATCAAGACCGTCGCCAAACTCGCCATTCCGCTCGAGATGCGCAATCAGACGGCGCGGCTGGAAATCATGGGCGAGAAAAGCGCCGGCGCGGTGCATTTGCTCGATCGCGGCGCACCGCGGCGGGCGGTGGGTCTGGTGTCGGGCGCGCAAGGCGAAGAGCCGTTGCTGTCGGGCACCTTCTATCTCGAACGGGCGCTGTCGCCTTATGCCGACCTGCACAAAGGGGCCATTGCCGATCTGATCGCGCGCAAGGTTTCGGTGCTGATCCTGTCGGACGTCGGCAAGATTGCCGGCGCCAATTACGAACAAGTGAAGAAGTTCGTCGAGGACGGCGGCCTGTTGATCCGCTTTGCCGGCGATCACACCGCGAGCGGTACCGACGATCTGGTGCCGGTGGCTTTGCGCGCCGGCGGACGCACGCTCGGCAGCGCGCTGTCGTGGGGCTCGCCGCAACGGCTGGCGGCATTTCCCGAAGCGAGCCCGTTCAGCGGACTTGCCATTCCCGAAGACGTAACGATATCGCGCCAGATTCTCGCCGAACCGTCGGTCAATCTCGCTTCGCACACCTGGGCGCGCCTTTCGGATGGCACACCGATGGTCACCGCGGCGGCACGCGGCAAGGGCTGGATCGTGCAGTTCCATGTCGCCGCGGCACCAAGCTGGTCGACGCTGCCGATGTCGGGACTTTATGTCGACATGCTACGCCGCCTGATGACGCTTTCGACCGGAGTCGAACCGGCCGAGCTTTCCGCCGGTGCCATGCTGCCCGCCGCCGCTGTGCTCGACGGTTTCGGCAAACTCGGCGCCGATGGTGACGCCCAGCCCATCCGAAGCCGCGATATCACGATGATCGAACCGTTGCGCGCCCATCCGCCGGGACTTTACGGCGCGCCGGGCGCGGAACGGGCGCTGAATGCTGCGAACGCGACGACCGATCTGACGCCGCTGCCCAAGCTCGATCTTCACACCGAGCATTATGCCGCCCGCGCGGCACAGCCGTTGAAGACGCCGTTCCTGATCGCCGCCGCCTTCCTGCTGCTGATCGATTTTCTGATTTCGCTGGTGCTGCGCGGCTATGTGCCGAACGTGAAGCGCTGGCTGGGAGCGGCGGCCGCGCTACTACTGCTGGGACATGCCGGTGCGGCCCGCGCCGACGATGCGTTCGCCATGAAAGCCGCACTCGATACGCGGCTCGCCTATGTCGTCACCGGGCTCTCCGATGTCGATGCCATGAGCAAAGCGGGACTGACCGGTCTTGGGACCGTGCTAGGCCAGCGCACGACCTACGCGCCGCCCGAGCCGATGGGCGTCAATCTGGAGAAGGACGATCTTGCCTTCTTCCCGCTGCTCTATTGGCCGATGGATCCGCGCGAAAAGGATTTGTCGGCGGCCGCGCTATCGAAGGTCGCCGAATATATGCGCAACGGCGGCACGATCCTGATCGACACCCGCGATCTGACGCTGGGGCCGGTGCGCGGGCCGAATAATCCCGGCGAGCTGACGCTGCGCCGCCTTCTCGGCAAACTCGACATGCCGCCGCTGGCGCCGGTGCCGCCTCAACACGTGCTGACCAAATCCTATTACCTGATCTCGACCTTCCCGGGCCGCTGGGACGGCGGCACGGTGTGGGCGCAGGTTCTGCCGCCCGGCAATGCGCCGATCCGCGGCGGCGACGGCGTTTCGCCGATCATCATCGGCGGCAACGACTGGGCTGCGGCCTGGGCGATCGACGCCCACGGTCATCCGCTGGTCGACGTCACGCCGGGCGGCTCGACCCAGCGCGAACTGGCGATCCGCTTCGGCGTCAATCTGGTGATGTATGCCCTGACCGGCAACTACAAGACCGATCAGGTGCACGTCAAAGCCATCCTGCAGCGGCTGGGAAAGTAGATGAGCATCGTCTTCGCCCCGCACATTCCGGCAGCCCTTCTCGGTGTGTTGATTGCGATCACCGTTCTGTTCGTCACCTACGGCTTCATCATCGGCGCCCGCGGCACCTGGGCCCGCGCCCTGGCATTCCTGGCGCTGATCCTGGCACTGGCCAATCCTTTGATGGTGCGCGAGAACCGCGAGCCGTTGAAGGACGTCGCGGCGATCATCGTCGATCATTCCCAATCGATGAGCATCGGCAGCCGCAAGACCGATGCCGACAAAGCGGCGGCGACGCTGAAGGCGCGGCTGAAGCAAGAGAAAAATCTCGACGTGCGCACGGTGACCGTCACCACCAATCCGGCCGGCGAAGACACCGGCACGCAGCTGTTCGCTGCGCTTAATTCGGCGCTTGCCGATGTGCAGCCGGACCGCTTGGCAGGCGCCTTCCTCGTCACCGACGGCGAAGTGCACGACATTCCGGCCAAGGCCAAACAAGGCCCGGTGCACGCGATCATCGTCGGCGCCCGTGGCGAGAACGACCGCAAGCTGACGGTGAGCGATGCCTCGCGCTATGCCATCGTCGGACAGAATGCCAGCGTGGTGGTCCGCATCGACGATCTCGGCGGCGGTGCCGGCGGGGTTGCCCGTCTGGCGGTGCGGATCGACGGCGCCGATGCGGGCAACCGCGATATCGTGCTCGGCCGCAACACACCGATCGAAATCCCAATCACCCACGAAGGCGAGAGTGTGGTCGAACTCGAAGCCGCGCCGGGCCCGCACGAGTTGACGCTGGAAAACAATCGCGCCGTGGTGACGATCAACGGCGTGCGCGACCGGCTGCGGGTACTGCTGGTTTCCGGCGAACCCAATGCCGGCGAACGCGTCTGGCGCAGCCTTCTCAAGGGTGACCCCAGCGTCGATCTCGTCCACTTCACCATTCTGCGTGATCCGGAAAAAATCGAGCCGGCGCCGATGGACGAACTGGCGCTGATCGAATTTCCCAAGCGCGAGCTGTTCCAGGAAAAGCTCGACGGTTTCGATCTCATCATTTTCGACCGCTACGGCGAGCGCGGAATCCTGCCGCTCGGCTATTACCAGAACCTGTCAGGCTATGTGTACGAAGGCGGCGCCTTGCTGGTTTCGGCGGGACCGGAATTTTCCACTTACACCAGCATCTATCGCACGCCGCTCTCCGTCGTGCTGCCGGCACAGCCGACCGGCGAAGTCATCACCAAGCCGTTCAAGCCGATGGTGACGCCGCTCGGACAAGCCCATCCGATCACCAAGGATTTACCCGGCGCCAATACCGACAAATCTCCGCCCAGTTGGGGCCGCTGGTTCCGCCAGATCGGCGCCCAGAAGGTGATGGGCGATGTGGTGATG
>JAHFQC010000089.1 GCA_023259375.1 Alphaproteobacteria bacterium | reverse complement strand
ACTCTGCCGCCTTCCACTTCAGCACCGGTTTGCGCGAGGCGGCGGTTTCGTCGAGACGGCGGCGCGGGGCCAAGCGCGGGGCGCCTTCGAAGCGCTCTTTCTTGCCCGCCTTGACCTCTTCGGCCATGCCGCGCAAGACCGCGATAAAGCGGTCGAGGCTTTCCTTCGACTCGGATTCCGTCGGCTCGATCAGCATGGCGCCATGCACGACCAGCGGGAAATACATGGTCATGGGATGGTAGCCCTCGTCGATCATCGCCTTGGCGAAATCGAGCGTGGTGACGCCGGTATCGTGCAGCCAGGTGTCGTCGAACAAGGCTTCGTGCATGCACGGGCCTTCGAACGGCGCGCTCATCACGTCCTTGAGCGAGGCGAGCACATAGTTCGCCGACAGCACCGCATCTTCCGACGCCTGACGGATGCCGTCGCCGCCATGGCTCAGCATGTACGACAACGCGCGCACGAACATGCCCATCTGGCCATGGAACGCGGCCATGCGGCCGAACGGCTTGCAGCCTTCCGGCGCCTCATCGGGATCTTCGATCAGGCGGATGGTGTCCTTTTCGAGCACCAACAGCGGCAGCGGCGCGAACGGGCGCAGACGCTCCGACAGCACCACCGGACCGGCACCCGGACCGCCACCGCCGTGCGGCGTCGAGAAGGTCTTGTGCAGGTTGATGTGCATGGCGTCGACGCCGAGATCGCCCGGCTTCACGCGGCCGGCAATGGCGTTGAAGTTGGCGCCGTCGCAATAGAAATACGCGCCTGCGTCATGGATCAGCTTGGCGATCTCGACGATGTCGCGTTCGAACAGACCGCAGGTGTTCGGATTGGTCAGCATGAACGCGGCGACGTCGGGACCGAGCTTCGACTTCAGGCTGTCGAGATCGACACGGCCATCGGGCGTCGCCTTGATCTCGTCGACGGTGAATCCGGCGAACGCAGCGGTGGCCGGATTGGTGCCGTGCGCCGATTCCGGGATCAGCACGCGGGTGCGCGTCTCGCCCTTCGCTTCAATCGCGGCGCGGATCGTCAGGATGCCGCACAGTTCGCCGTGGGCGCCCGCTTTCGGCGCCATCGTCACCGCCGGCATGCCGGTCAGCGTCGTCAGCCAGTGCGCCAGCTCACTCATCAGCGCCAGCGCACCCTGCGCCACCGATTGCGGCGCCAGCGGATGCAGATCGGCGAAGCCGGGCAGCCGCGCCATCTTCTCGTTGAGACGCGGATTGTGCTTCATGGTGCACGAGCCGAGCGGATAAAGCCCGGCGTCGATCGAGTAGTTGTTGCGCGACAGGCGCACGTAGTGGCGCACGACTTCCGGCTCGGAAAGACCCGGCAGGCCGATTTTGCCTTTGCGGCGCAGGCCGCCGAGATGGGTATCGCCCACCTTCACATCGGGAAAATCGACGCCGCATTTGCCGTCGCGGCCGAGTTCGAAGATCAGCGGTTCTTCGTGGTCGAGACCGCGATCACCGGAGATGGTCGGCAACGCGGAGACACCTGCGGAACCGGGCTGCGAGGGACGTCCCTGAGAATTGAGAGCCATTTAGAGAACCTCCTCGAGCGCTTTCACGAACGCGGCAATGTCTTCGTCGGTGTTGGTTTCGGTGGCGGCGACGATCAACAGATTGTCGGCGTAGCCGAGACGCGAGGCGGGAACGCCCGCCAGAATGCCCTTCTGCGCCAAGGCTTCGACGACCTCGGCCGCGGGGCGCGGCAGCTTCACGGTGAACTCGTTGAAGAAGGCGGGCGTGATCACCGATACGCCCGGCACCGCATTCAGCTTGTCGGCGAGTTCGACGGCGCGCGAATGATTGATCGCGGCGAGCTTGGTGAAGCCCTCTTCGCCCAAGAGCGACAGATGGATCGAGAATGCCAGCGCACACAGGCCGGAATTGGTGCAGATGTTGCTGGTCGCCTTGTCGCGGCGGATGTGCTGCTCGCGCGTCGACAGCGTCAGCACGAAACCGCGGCGGCCATCGGCATCGACGGTCTGTCCGGCGAGACGGCCGGGCATCTGGCGGATGAACTTCTCGCGCACCGCAAACAAGCCGACATACGGCCCGCCGAAATTGAGGCCGTTGCCGAGCGACTGGCCCTCGCAGACGACGATGTCGGCGCCCTGCTCACCCGGCGGGGTGATGAGGCCGAGCGAAATGACTTCCGTCACCACGGCAACGAGCAACGCACCCTTGGCGTGGCAGGCATCGGCGATCGGCTTCAGATCGCGGATCAGGCCGAACACGTCGGGGCTCTGCACCACGACGCAGGCGGTCTGATCATCGATCAGCGGCAACAGGTCTTCGGCGCGGCCCGGCGAGGCCATGGCGCGCTTGATGACGCCGTGCAGGTTGGCGACGGTCTCGACGGTCTCGATGTAGTGCTTGTGCAGACCGCCGGAGAGGATCGCCTTCGGCCGCTTGGTGACGCGCATCGCCATCAACACCGCCTCGGCGGTACCGGTCGAGCCGTCATAGAGCGAAGCGTTGGCAACGTCCATGCCGGTCAGCGCGGCGACCTGGGTCTGGAATTCGAACAGCGCCTGCAGTGTGCCTTGGGAAATCTCCGGCTGGTACGGCGTGTAGGAGGTGAGGAATTCCGAACGCTGGATCAGATGATCTACCGTCGCCGGAACGTGGTGCTTGTAGACGCCGGCGCCGCAGAAGAACGGCACATCCGACGCCGCGGCATTGCGGCCGGCAAAGCGCGAAAGGATGCGCTCCACCTCGATCTCGCCCTTGGCATCGGGAAGGTCGAACGCTTCGCGCGGCGCCTCGGCCGAAACCGGCACATCGCGGAACAACGCCTCGATGTCCTTGGCGCCGATCTTGGCGAGCATGGCGGCACGATCGTCCGCCGTCAGAGGTAGATAACGCATCTTTTCACCCAATCGTCATGGCCCGACGAACCGCGGGCCATTGAAGCCGTGTGGACGCGACGGGCCTTAGTGGCTCGCCACGAATTCCTTGTACTTGTCTTCGGTCATGAGCTGCGAAAGCTCGGCCTTGTCGGCGATCTTGAGCTTGAAGAACCAGCCCTCGCCTTCCGGCTCGGCATTCACCTTGGCCGGTTCGCCCGAGAGGTCTTCGTTGGCCGCCGTCACGGTGCCGCCGACCGGCGAATAAACTTCGCTCGCCGCCTTGACGCTTTCGACCACCGCCGCTTCGTCGCCCTTCTTCAGGGTTTTGCCGACCGACGGGGTTTCGACGAACACGACGTCGCCGAGCTGCTCGGTGGCGTGGCTGGTGATGCCGACGGTGCCTTCGTCACCCTCGACGCGGATCCATTCGTGCTGGTCCGTGTAATAAGTCGTCATTTGCCTGCTCCTCGTTTGTAGCGGTGGGGGACGAACGGCATCGGGGCGATGCGCGCCGGAAGCGCCTTGCCGCGCACCATCAAATCGACTTCGGTGCCGTCGGCGGCGAATTTTGTTTCGACATAGCCCATGGCGATGGGCGCGTTGAGCGACGGACCGAAGCCGCCGCTGGTGATCTTGCCGATGATGCGGCCGGTCTTGTCGGCGATCTCGGTGCCGTCGCGGGCCGGAGCGCGGCCTTCGGGACGGATGCCGACGCGCTTCTTCTCGGTGCCGTTGAGGACGCGGCTCATGATCTTTTCCGCCGCCGGGAAACCGAGCTCGGTCTTGCGGCGCTTGCCGATGGCCCAGACCAGATCGGCTTCCGCCGGATCGGTGGTCTCGTCGATGTCGTGGCCGTAGAGGCAAAGACCGGCTTCGAGACGCAGGCTGTCGCGAGCGCCCAGTCCGATCGGCAGCACATCGGGATCGGCGAGAATGGCGCGCGCCAGTTTCTCGGCGTCCTTGGCTTCGACGGAGATTTCGAACCCGTCTTCACCAGTGTAGCCGGTGCGGCCGACAATCGCCTCGACGCCCGCCACCGTGGCGCGGATCACGCGCATGAAATTGAGGAAATCGATACCGGGCGCCAGCTTGTCGAGCACCTGGCCCGCCAGCGGCCCCTGCAGCGCCATCAGGGCGCGGTCGGGACGCGGGATCAGCGTCAGTTCGCCTTCCAGCTTCTTGGAAATGTAGGCGAAGTCGCTCTCTTTCATCGACGCGTTGACGACGAGATAGAGATCGTGCTCGTCCGCCAGCTTGGTCAGCATGAAGTCGTCTTTGACGCCGCCCTGATCGTTGAGCAACAGGCCGTAGCGCTGCATGCCTTCTTTCAGTCCGGCGAAATCGGACGGGCAGACTTTTTCCATCGCGCGCGCCGGATCGGGACCGCGCAGGAAGGCCTGGCCCATGTGCGAGACGTCGAACAGGCCGGCTTTCTCGCGCGTGTGCAGATGTTCTTTGATGATGCCGGTGGGGTACTGAACCGGCATTTCATAGCCGGCGAACGGCACGATCTTGGCGCCCAGATCCACATGCAGAGCGTAGAGCGGCGTACGCAGAAGTTTCTCGGCGGTGTTTTCCATGGCCCGAATCCTTGAGATGGCGCGAATCCCAATCCGGGAAACCCGCGCCCCTCTGTCATCAGACCTGAGAGATTTCCCCCCCCTACGCCAAAGGCTTCGGAGAGGTTACCCCTTCGGTGGAGGCCGCTTGCGCGAACCCTCTTTCCAGAAGTTCATCACCCACGCGGTCCTTTTGCCTGAGAGTTTCCGGGGCGGTTGCTCCTTCGGCCTTCGTCTTCGACTTCGGCCCGACAAGTCGGCCTTTGCCAAAAACTCACGTCTCCCGCGGGGGATCATGTGCTGTCCGCACGGACGCGCCTCACGGCGGGCCCGGGCGTCAAAAACCATTTTAGGTGAGGCGGTTCGAGAGTCAACGCGACCGCGGAACCCGCCCGCCGACTTATCCCCGCTTTCCGGCGGTTTTCAGCCGCGGCGAAGTCGTGTCCGCCTAGAAAAGCGGCAGCGGGGTGATTCTCGTTTTTGGGAGACGGACGCACATCCCCAATGTCATTCCCGGCCGACCAGCCGCCGCGCGAAGCGCAAAGGCCGGGAGGGAAAGGGAACCCAGGTGTTCACAGCAAGACAGTGTGAGCGATCATGCAAAACTGCAGAACGCAATGCTTGCGACAGGGTGCGCGCGTCAATACCTGGGTCCCCTTCCCCTCGCCGCGCTACGCTTGCTCGGCCGGGGATGACAGTTCGCCCTACGACGCCAGCGACAGTTGGATCGGTTCGAGGCCTTCGATGCAGACCTGCGGCAGGCCTTCGCCGCGGAAGAACACCAGGTCCTCGACCTCGGCATCGTAATGCGCGGCGACGACGATCTGCGACACCGTTTCGCCGTCGAGCGTGAACGGGATCAGCAAGCGTTCCACCGTGATCTCGGCTTCCTCGGGCCATAAGAGCCGCGTGCGGCAGGTCACCGGCCCGCGCGTCGTCACCACATGGTCGTACTGCATCCGCAACGCATCGAGCTTGTCGGTCTGCAGCTCGAGTTCGCTCAGCCAGCGGCCGGTGAAGTCCGCGCCGTAGACGGCTTGCCAGAAAATGCCGAACGTACGAAAGTAAAAATCCGGTCCGATGTCGAGAACATCGACTTCGTACATCCGGCCGTACAGCCAGGGCACGTCGGCCACGCTGAAATCCTGCTGGCGCGGCAGAAGGCGTCCTTCGCTCAACAGCTCGCAATGATTGGCGAATTCGAGAAAATCGAGCGGCATGCTTTCGGGGTGAAGGGCGTCGAACCTCATATGCGTTCACCTCTCGGACAATAATCCGAAACCACGCACCCGCCCGCATATAGTTTATGCCACAACATGCCACCCGGCCGAAAGACAAAGCCGGGGACAGCGTTTCAGAAGTGTTTCGAGTCCATACTACTTTGGATCGTTACATCCGGTTGGGGACTTCGATACCGAGCAAATCCAGGGCCTTGGTCAGCACTGCCAACGTTAAGGCGCACAGCCCAAGCCGCGCCGCACGCAAGCCCGCATCGGCTTCCGATAGGATGTGGTGCTCGGCATAAAAACGCGAGAATTCCTGAGCCAGTTCAAACACGTACTCGCACAGGATATTGGGCGCGCGCTTTTCTTCCGCCGCTTCCATGGCATCGGGAAGTGCCAGGATTTTGAGCACCAGCGCCCGTTCCGCGGACGACCGTACAACCGGCGCAGCAGAGGCGAAGCCCTGCTCTTCCGCCTTGCGCAGGATGGAGCGGATACGCACCGCCGCATACTGCAGATACGGGCCGGTCTTGCCTTCGAACTTGGTGAAGCGATCGAGATCGAAAATGTAGTCCGTCAACCGCCAGTTGGAGAGATCGGCGAACTTCAGCGCCGCGATACCAACCTTCTGGGCGATGTCTTCCTGCTCTTCGGCGGGATAGTCGGCGCCAATGCCGGCTTCGGCGATGCGCTTCTTGGCCTCGTCGGTGGTCATGGCGATAAGGTCGAACAGTTTCATCACGCCGCCGGCGCGGGTCTTGAACGGCTTGCCGTCCGGCCCGTTCATGGTGCCGAAACCGGCGTGCTCCAGGTCGGCCTTGGCGGCGATGCCCGTCTTCTTGGCGGCGCGGAACACCTGCTCGAAGTGGCCGTGCTGACGCTGGTCGACGACATAGAGAATGAAATCGGGATCGAACGCTTTGACGCGATCGACGATCGTGGCGAGATCGGTGGTGCCGTAAAGCGCGGCGCCGTCGGACTTCAGAAGGATCAGCGGCGGCATTTCCTTCTTGTCGTCGGGCTGTGCCACCTGAATGACCAGCGCGCCTTCGCTTTCCTCGGCAAAGCCGCGCTTTTTCAGGTCTTCGACCATCGGCGGGATCAAGGGATCGACCGAGGCTTCGCCGTTCCACAGATCGAACTCGACGCCGAGGCTGCCGTATTCGCGCTTCAGCCCCTTCTCCGACACCGCGAAGAAATGCTTCCACAGCTCCATATAGCCGGGGCGTCCGGCCTGCAGTTCGGCCGTCGCCTTGCGCGCCAGTTCCAGCCGCGCCGGATCGGCTTTGCAGGCAGCCGAGGCAGCCGGATAAAGCACTTCGAGGTCGTCCATCGTCACCGGCGTTTCATCCGGGTACGGACCAGTGAACTTCTCGTCGAAATAGATCGGCGCCATGCCCCGCAGTTCGACCTCGGAGATGAGCTGGCCCATCTGCAGGCCCCAGTCGCCGAGATGAACGTCGCCGACCACCTTCCAGCCGTTGGCGCGGAACAGACGCTTCAAGCTGTCGCCGATGATCGCCGAGCGCAGATGACCGACATGCATCGGCTTGGCCACGTTCGGCCCGCCGTAGTCGATCACCATGGTTTTGCCGGTGCCGGTTTCGGGCGCGCCGAGACGGTCGTCCTTAGCCACGGTCGCGGCGCGCGCCGCCAGCGCATCGTCAGTGAGATCGAGATTGATGAAGCCGGGCCCCGCGATCTCGACCTTGGCGAACATCGGATTCTGCTTCAGCCGGTCAACGACTTTGGTCGCCAGGGCACGCGGATTAGTCTTAGCCTGCTTGGCGGCGGGAAGCGCGCCGTTGCACTGGAATTGCGCGAGATCGGGCCGGTCCGACGGCTTCACAAAGCCGAATTCGGCCGACAGTCCTTCGGCCGCGAACGCGTCCGAGACGATCGCGGTCAGCTCGCGGGTCAGCGCCGTCATGGCAGGTACTGCCCCATCTTCTTGTTGTAGTCGATCTGCGCCTGGGTGAGCTGGAAGCCGACCAGGAGGTGATACTCGTAGGATTTCTTATCCCGCGCCACGTCGAAATCGATGCTGTCGACCAGCTCTTCGCCCTGTACCGCCGCCGACGCCTTGGGGAAATCGAATTCCAGCCAATGAATCTGCTTGTCGACGATCTGTCCGCCCGAGGTCACGGCGACATAGAACGGCACCTTGTAATGGGCCGCTTCGCCGCCCGGCGGACGCGTCGCCTTGAAGGTAATGCGCACATTGGCGTCGATCTTATTCGTCCGCTTCGCGTAATCGCAGCGCGACTGCAAACCGGTGAACTGCGCCGTGTAGACCACATTCGACGGATCGGCCCCCTGGGCCGGATCGAACGCCGGAATGACCGCCGTGTTCGCCAGGATGTTGGCATCCGGACAGACATTGGCGTTGTCGGAGCGGATGTAATTCACGGCCGACCGCCACGTATCGCAGCCGGACAGTGTCATCGTGGCCACCATCAGTGCAGCCAAATTCAGGGCGAACTTTGTGCGTCTCATGATCTGACGACGAGCCTTTGCGTGGGGCGGAAGGCGCCTGCCTTCCGGGGAAATTGCATCCGAAACCGCGGCATACCACACGGCAGCCCCGTGCGTCTCAACGGAGTTGTTGCATCCTGTGGTTGACGCCTGGAAGCGCCGGACTGTACCCAAGCGCACCCGGCATGGGAAGCGCAGACCGTCGCCCCCAAAAGCCGCACATCAGGGCCAGATGACGGGCTCGTAATCCGGGGCGGCGGGCGACGAAGAACCCTCTTTCAACCGGCGCCGGGCGCTGGCAATCTGGAGTCGATGGCAGTCTATACCGACGTTTCCTTCGAAGAACTCGAGAGCTTTCTCGCCGGTTACAATATCGGCGCGCCGCTGACCTTTAAGGGTATCGCCGAGGGCGTCGAGAATTCGAATTATTACCTGCAGACCACCAAAGGCAGCTTCATCCTGACCCTCTACGAAAAGCGGGTGCGGACGGAGGATTTGCCGTTCTTCCTCGGCCTGTTGGAGCATCTGGCGGCCCGCGGCATCCGCTGCCCGCTGCCAGTCCGCAATCTCGCCGGGGCGCAATCGGTCATCCTGGGCGGGCGGACGGCGGCGCTGTTCACCTTCCTGAATGGTGTCTCGCTGCGCAAGCCGGAAGCCGGTCACTGCGCCGCCGCCGGAACCGCACTCGCCAAGTTTCATGCCGCCGGCAAGGGCTTCGCCCTCAGCCGCAAGAACGCACTCAGCGCCGACGGTTGGGGCGATTTGGTCACGGCATGCCTGCCGCGCGCCGACGAGGTCGAACCCGGTCTCGCCGAGCTGATCTCTACCGCCCATAGCGAGATCACCGCCGCCTGGCCGAGCGGGCTACCGTCCGGCGTGATCCATGCCGACCTCTTCCCCGACAACGTGCTGTTCATGGGCAGCGAAGTATCGGGACTGATCGATTTCTATTTTGCCTGCAACGACGCGTTTGCCTACGATCTCGCGGTGATGCTGAACGCCTGGTGCTTCGAGCCCGACGTCGCCTTCAACGTCACCAAATCGAAGAGCCTGATCGCGGCCTATGCCAAGCAGCGGCCGCTGACCGCGGCGGAGCGCGAGGCGATGCCCATTCTGGCGCGCGGCGCGGCGCTGCGTTTCCTTCTCACCAGGCTGTACGACTGGCTCAATCACGACCCGCACGCCCTCGTCCGCCCTAAGGATCCGCGCGATTACTCGCGACGGCTCCGGTTTCATCGGAAAGTGCGCGGCATCGGGGAGTACGGTTTGTGAGCATTGAGATTTTTACCGACGGGGCTTGCACCGGCAATCCCGGCCCCGGCGGATGGGCTGCGATTTTGCGCTCGGGCGCGCACGAGAAAGAGCTGTTCGGCGGCGAACGCGCCACCACCAACAACCGCATGGAGCTGACCGCTGCGATCAAGGCGTTCGAAGCGCTGAAGACGCCGAGCGAGGTCACCATCTATACCGATAGCCGCTATGTGATGGACGGCGTCACCAAATGGATGGTGAACTGGAAGCGCAACGGCTGGCGCACCGCCGACAAGAAGCCGGTCAAGAACGAGGAACTCTGGCGCGCCCTCGAAGCCGCCGTGACGCCGCACAAAGTGACCTGGCGCTGGGTCAAAGGCCACGCCGGCCACCCGGAAAACGAACGCGTCGATGAGTTGGCGCGCGGCGCGATCCCATAAGAGTGCTCTGCCCCCGCGGGGGCAGGCCTCACACTTCCTTCAGCATGTGCTCCGCGCTGGACACGTCGTAGGCGCCGGGTTCTTCGACCCAAAGTTGCTTCACCGTGCCATTGTCGATCAACATGGCGTAGCGCTGGCTGCGGGTGCCCATGCCGAACTTGGTGGCATCCATTTCGAGGCCGAGGGTCTTGGTGAAATCGGCGTTGCCGTCGGCGAGCATGATGACTTTGTCGCCGGCGCCCTGCGAATGGCCCCAGGCGCCCATTACGAACGCGTCGTTAACCGAGACGCAGGCGATCAGATCGATCCCCTTGGCGGCGAATTCCCCGGCGTGCTGGATGAAACCCGGCAGATGCTTGGCGCTGCAGGTCGGCGTGAAGGCGCCCGGAACCGCGAACAGGATCGCGCGCTTGCCGGCAAAAATCTCGTCGGTCTTGACCGCGCGGGGGGCGCCGTCGCGCATCTCGGTGAGTGTTGCCGACGGAATCTTGTCGCCGATGCGGATCGCCATGGGATTCTCCTCAAAGTTTGGAATGGTTGTAACCTAATGACATGCGTCCGTGAAGCCGCTGTGCTATCGTTCAGCCATGCCAAAGCGTATTTCTTTCGACCCCGAGCCGCGCGACAATTTCCTGGAGGGCAAACTCCTGATTGCGATGCCCGGGATGCCCGATCCGCGGTTCGAGAAGAGCGTCATCTTCATGTGTGCCCATTCCGCCAAAGGCGCGATGGGACTGATCATCAACAAGCCGATCGAAGGCCTGTCGTTCGGCGAGCTGATGGAAAAATTCAACATCACGGTGACAACCCTGACACCGGAGCCCCCGCTTTTGTTCGGCGGGCCGGTCAACATGGGCCGCGGCTTCGTCCTGCACACCGCGGATTACGGCACGCCCGACGCCACCCTGCCGGTCACCTCGACGATTTCGCTCACCGCCACCACCGATATCCTGGAAGCGATCGCCCAGGGCCGCGGTCCAGCCAAGTCGGTGCTGGCGCTCGGCTATGCCGGGTGGAGCGACGGCCAGATCGAAAGCGAGATCCTCGCCAACGGCTGGATCCATTGCGATGCCGATCCCGAACTGATCTTCGACGTCGACTGCGACGCGAAGTGGGAAACCGCCATCGGCAAGCTCGGCGCGCAAGTCGCGGGCCTGTCGGCGGACGCGGGACGGGCGTAATCCCTACTGACGGAAACTGTTGGCGATGAACGTCATCGCGTCGCGGGCGACAACGGCTTCGGAGAACAGGAAGCCCTGGGCGAATTCGCAGCCGAGTTCGGACACGCGCGCGGCATCCTCTTCGCTCTCGACGCCTTCGACGATCACCGCCCGCTTCAGTTCGTGCGCCAGCGACACAATCGAAGCCAGCACCACGCCGCCGTTGGACGCGGGCGACCCGTTGAGGAAGCTCTTGTCGATCTTGACGGTATCGAACGGCAGGTCGGCGAATTGCGACAGGCTCGACATGCCGGTGCCGAAATCGTCGATGGCGAGACCGGCGCCAAGCTCACGGATCTGAGCGGCCAGCGCGCGCGCATCGGCATCAGTGGCAATCGTGCTCTCGGTCATTTCGAGCTTGAACGATCCGGGGGCCAAGCCGCCGTTCTTCAAGACATCGGAAAGACGCCGCAACAGATCGCCGTCGCGAAGCTGCCGCCGCGAGAGGTTGACGCTGACGAACAGCGGCTCGGGCAGCGGGAAATAGCGCTGCCACTCGGCGAGGTCGGCCGCCGCGCGATCGAGCGCCAACCGGCCGAGGGCGACGATGATGCCGGTCTCTTCCGAATGGGCGATGAAATCGCAGGGCTCGACCAAGCCCTTCTGGGGATGGCGCCAGCGTAGCAACGCTTCGAAGCCCGCCACGGTGCGATCGGCCAAGCGGATGATCGGCTGATAGAAGACCTCGATCTCGCCGCGCTCGATGGCGCGATGCAGATCGGCTTCGAGCACCACCGGATCGGCAGGCACGTTGGCGCCCATATCGAGCGTGAAGATGCGCGAGCAGTCGCCGCCCTCGCGTTTGGCCTGACTGAGCGCCAGTTCGGCGTTCTTCATCAGGTCGATGGAATTGCGGGCCTCGCGGCCAAGCGCAACGCCGACACTGACCGGCGCGAACACGCTGCGATCCTCGAAGCTGTAGGCCGCCGAGCAAATCTGAACCAGCCCGGCCCCGATGGCTTCGGGCTTGTCGGTGGGATTGGGCAGCAGCACGGCGAAGCCGTCACCGCCGGTGCGGAAAATCTGGCCGAAACCGGAATAGCGCTGGTCGAGCCGCTGCGCGATCTGGAGCAGCACCGCATCGCCGCCGGCATCGCCGAGGCTGGCGTGAATGGCCTTGAAGCGGTCGACATCGAGCACGGCGAAGACGACATCGCGCAGCCGCTCGCCCAGACCTTCCAACTCTTCAATCAGCGACACGCGGTTGCCGAGGCCGGTGAGCGGATCGCGCAGCGAGCGGTCGATCATCTCGACTTCGGCTTCCTTGCGGGTGGTCACATCGGCCAGCAAGCCGACGCAACGGTCCGCCGCTTCGCCGTCGGGGCCCTTCATGGTGGCGCGCAGTTCGAGCCAGGGATAACGGCCCTCTTCGTCCAGCACGCGGAATTCAATGCGGAACGCCAAACCCGACTGCTTGCGGAACTCGCCCACCGCCTGTTCGTAGACGGCCCGGTCGTCGGGGTGAATGCGTTCGATCCACCGGTAATGCGACAGCCGCCCCTCGCCCAAGCCGATCAAGGAACCGGCCTCGGCCGACAGGTTGGCAAAATCGTTGACCAGATCGAGTTCGAACACGCCCTGGCGCGAGGCGTCGATCGCTTCGAGGGCGGCGTGCGGAACCTCCGGCTCCTTGATCACCTCTTTGACGACTTCCTTCACCACCACCTTGATCTGCGCCGGCGCAGCCGGGCGCGGCGCTGCCGGAACGGGGGCATGATGGCGCCATGGGATCATGGTGATGCCCTCGCCTGCCGTCACAGCCAGCGCCAGCATGATGGCACCCGCCGCCGCGAAGCCGCCGGCAATGTCGGGAACGATCGAGGCCGACCCGAAACCGCCCAGCGCTGCGAAGGCGGAGGCGATCGCGGCCAGGGCAAACAGGCCGACCGCCGGCTGCAGGACTTGCGACGTCCGTGAACCGGCCCGCTGGCGGAATATCAAATAGACGAACAACGCCGGCGGCACGGCCAGAATGGCGATGTCGACCAGCAGAGTCATGCCCGGGAAGCCGATATAGGCAAGGCCCGAGACAATGAGGAAACCGAGGATCACCTTGTTGAGCCACTTCGCCATGGCGGGCCACATCTCGGCCATCGGCTCGATCAGGTCGACGAAGCGGACCCCGGCGGCCAGAGCAAGGCCACCGAACAGCGCGGTCAGGCCATAGGGACCGCCGACACTGGTGACGATCGAGCCATCGAACACGCGCAGCGCCGCAAGGCGGGCGAGCAAGAGCGCGATCAACGCCAGGGCTGCCCAGCGCGGCGCCCAATGATGGGTCATCACTCCGACACCGCCGGCAATCGCGGCAGCGGCGGCAATCAGTCCGGCCACGGCGGCGACGAAGATCGCCATGTTGCCCTTCTGGCGGCCGGCGGCACCTGTGGTCCAGGCGAGCAGCGAGGGGCTATCGGTAACGCCCGCCATACGAACGGCGATCTCGGCCTTGGAGGAAGGCGGCAATGTGAGGATGAAGCCCTTACGGCCATAGTCGTTGTTGGCCTTGATCAAGACGCCCGGCACGGGGCTCGCGACCTGCAGGATCGTCGGGCGCTGCGCCCGCGGGATAATGGTCAGGCCGCTCGAGGGCGGTTCGCCGGCTTGCAGCACGCGGATAGCCGGCTGGCTACCGAAATTGGCGGCGGTAAAGGAGAACCACTTGCCCGGGTCCTTGTTGCCCGTCGGCGCGGCGAACGGCTTCAGATACGACTTCAACTCGATCAAACCGGCGGTGCTGCCGAGATCGAGGTCTTTGGGGGCTGGTTGGGCCGCCAGCGCGCACGCCAACATCAGGACGACACACGCAAACGCAAAGGCAAGCCGTTTCATCACAGGCGTTCTGGTCCCTGTTTGAGATCGTTCTTGTTACTGGCAGGTCAGCCTGTCGGCGCCTCGTCTTCGAGCAGCGCAAACAGGACATGGTCCCGCCATTCGCCATTGATCTGCAAATACTTACGCGCAAGACCCTCCTGACGAAACCCTGCCTTGGTCAACAAGTTTTGCGACGCGGCGTTCGACGGCAGGCAGGCGGCCTCGATCCGGTGCAGGCCGAGGGTCGAAAAAACAAACGGTATCAAGGCCCGCACGGCGTCGAACATGAAGCCTTGGCGGGCGAAGCGCTGGCCGATCCAATATCCCATCGAACAGGCTTGCGTGACACCCCGCCGCACATTCGACAACGTGCAGCCGCCGAGCAGCTGGTCGTCCGCTTTGCGATACACGAAGAACGCGTACGCGGTGTCCTGCCGAGTCTCTTTTTGATAGCGCTTGATGCGGCGGCGGAAGGCGCCTTTGGTCAGCTCGTCGCGGGCCCAGACCGGTTCCCACGGCGTCAGGAACTCGCGGCTTTCGGCCCGGAGCTTGGCCCACGGCTTGAAATCGGGCATGCGCGGATAGCGCAAATAGACATCAAGCCCACGGATCACCGGCTGCTGACCGCCGGGAAACGTCAGCCCTCGCATAAACGCCATTGCCCCAGGTTTCATTCCGCCGCGCGCGCCGTTGCCATTCCGAACCGCCCAGCAAATATGCCATAGCGCTCCAGCTTGCCAGCGGGACCGACAGTCGCGACCGACGGCGCGGCGCTCTGCATCACCTTTTCGCCGAACCGGCGGACCGCCGCGGCGTCAACCGCTTCCAGCTTCTCGGTCATCTCCTCGACCGACAAGACCCGGTCGTAATTGAGAATATGGCCGGCGATCATCTCCGCCCGGGCGCTCGGCCGCTCCAGTCCCATGAGGAAGGATGACTTGAGCTGGGCCTTGGCGCGGGCCACCTCTTCTTCGGTCGCGGTTTCGGCCAGCGAGGCCATCTCGCCTGCCACCAGCGCACCGATCTCGGCCACTTCCGATTCGCCGGTGCCGGTATAGACCCCCACCACGCCGTCGTCCTTGGACGACTGCGAGAAGGCATAGATCGAGTAGCACAGGCCCCGCTTCTCGCGGACCTCCTGGAACAGCCGCGAGGACATGCCGCCGCCGAGCGCGGTGACGTAGACCTGCGCCACGTGCCAGTCGGGGTCGAGGTTCGACACACCCGGGAAGGCGTAGGCGACGTGCGCCTGTTCGAGGTCACCGCCGATGTGCATCTCGCCGCCGACATAGCGGGCGGGCTCGGGCGCCTTGGGATTGCCGAGCGACAGGTTGCCGAACTTCTCTTCCGCCAGCCGCACCATATGGTCGTGGCGCACCGCACCCGAGCCGACCAGGATCATCGTGCTGGCGCGGTAGTTCTCGCGCATGTAGGCATTGAGATCATCGCGGCCGAATCCCGACACCGTCGACTCATCACCGAGAATCGGCCAGCCCATCGGTTGATTCGGATACGAGACCTCTTGCAGGTAATCGAAGATGATGTCGTCGGGCGTATCCTTGGCCTGCCCGATCTCTTGCAGCACTACTTGACGTTCGCGCTCCAACTCATTGGATTCAAACGTTGGTGCCGTGAGGATGTCGGCGAGAATGTCGATCGCCAATGGGATGTCGGCCTTGAGCACGCGAGCATGAAACGCGGTCTGCTCGCGACTCGTATAGGCGTTGAGGAAGCCGCCGACTGATTCCATTTGCTCGGCGATGTCGCGCGCTGATCGAGTCGTCGTGCCCTTGAAGGCCATGTGTTCGAGCATGTGCGAGATGCCCATCACATTGCGAGACTCGTTGCGAGCACCAGCATTGACCCACACACCGACAGCGGCGGATTCAAGCTGCATCATCGGATCAGTTACGACTACCAACCCGTTGGAAAGGCGAGAGATTTTGGTATTCATGGCTGGAGGACAATAGCCTCGATCAGCCCCCTCACCAAGCCTTTTTCGGCCGCTGTGACATGACAGTTTTCTTCACCTTCGAGGGCCGCCTTAAGCCTCGGAGGGACCTCTGGAATCCGACTCGTTGCCTGGTTAACGGCATCCGGGAACTTGGCCGGATGGGCGGTCGATAGGACAACAACCGGTACTTTCTTGGACAACTTTAGATTGAAAGCTGCCGCCACGGCGACCCCGGTATGGGGGTCGATCAGGCGCCCGGTTTCGCGCTCCACCCGGGCGATCGCGGCCAGGGTTTGGGCGTCGTCGGTCCGCGCCGCGGCATAGCGCGAGCGCAAGTCTGAGAGGATCGGCGGCGACAGCGCCAGCGACTTGTCGGCGGCGAAGGTCGCCATCTGCTCGCGCGTCCAGGCGGCGTCGCGGCCCGAGGCTTCGAACAGCGCGCGCTCGAAATTGGAAGCGACCTGGATGTCCA
Source organism: Alphaproteobacteria bacterium (assembly GCA_023259375.1). Lineage (GTDB taxonomy): Bacteria > Pseudomonadota > Alphaproteobacteria > Micropepsales > Micropepsaceae > Rhizomicrobium. The sequence continues at coordinate 5,462 of JAHFQC010000089.1, read as the reverse complement.
TCGACGGGCTGAGGGTCGGCTGCGCCTTGCCCGCTTCGTAGATGCCCTCGTTGAGGGCGCGGGCCATGATGTCGTTGGCGTTGGTGGCTACCCACAATTTATCCACAGGGGCACCCATCCGCCACGCCGCCTCGCCGGCGAACACGTCGCCGAAATTGCCGGTCGGGACGACGAACACCGGAGCCGTTCCGAGCTCGGCGGCGGCGGTGAAGTAGTAGACCGCCTGGGCGGCGATGCGGGCGAAGTTGATCGAGTTGACCGCCGTCAGGCTGACCGCCTTGGCGAAGTCGGTCTCGGCGAACAACGCCTTCACGATCCCCTGGGCGTCGTCGAAGGTACCCTCGATGGCGATGTTGTGGACGTTGGCATAGGGCGCCGTCGTCATCTGGCGGCGCTGGACCTCGCTGACCCGCCCCTTGGGGTGGAGGACGAAGACCTCGATATTCGGAAGACCGCCCAGCGCGGCGATCGCCGCCGAGCCGGTATCGCCCGAGGTCGCCGCCAGCACCGTGGCCCGCCCGCCCTGCCGCTTGAGGGCGCGAGCGAACAGCCGCCCGAGGATCTGCAGCGCGACGTCCTTGAAGGCGAGCGTCGGGCCGTGGAACAGCTCCATCAGATAAAGGTCGGGGGCGATGGCGACCAGCGGCGCGATGCGCGGGTCGGTGAAGCTGGCATAAGCCGCGGCGATGTCCTCGTGCAGCTCGTCCGCCGTGAAGCTGGCGCCGATCAGCCGCCCCATCACGGCTTCGGCCACGTCTTGATAGGGCTTGCCCTTGAAGCCCGCGACCTCGGCCGGCGTGAACCGCGGCCACGCCTCTGGCAGATACAGCCCGCCATCGGGCGCCAGCCCGGCCAGCAGCATGTCGGCAAACGAAATCAGGGGCGATTGCCCGCGGGTCGAGAGATAGCGCATGGGATCGGCAACAATGTTGTTCGAGTGAGCCCGCAAAAGACGGACTCTTCGCCCCGACTAAAAGCACGTTTTCGCGGAATTATCACCCCTCCCCAGCTCCCCCACCCGTCATGGCCGGGCTCTCGACCCGGCCATCCAGACGGTGGTGAAATCTGGAGAGGCGTCGGAGTGAGGCTGGCACTGGATGGCCGGGTCGAGAGCCCGGCCATGACGGATTGGAGGTCGGCGGATCATCCCCCTCCACCTGCACATTGCGACGAAGGCAGCATTGGCCTTTAAATGTCAGCGGGCAATGACATCGCTTTTCAGCGTTGAAAAATGGCAAATAGCAGAGCGCTTTCGCTAAATGAACTGCGCGCCGAAATCCGCAAGCTTAACCGCATGAACGCGGATGCTGCCGATTACAACGCAGTCAAAAAAATCTATGACAGAATGCTATTCCAAATAAGGGTCGCGGTTGGCACGACGTCTGGGGGCGAACTCTTTTTCCGAGGGCGCGTGAACCCTCCTAATAAACCTAAGCACATCAGTGAGATGGGCGCCCCAGTTGCCGAACGTGTTACAGGCTATCAAAGGTGCAACGCACCTCATCAGCCTCTTTTCTATTGTTCGTCCAGACGGATCACCGCGCTCCTCGAATGTCGCGTGAAACCAGGCGACAATGTCTGCCTTGGCCAGTGGATTGGGCAAGATCGGTTGCCGGTCAACAAGGTCTTAGACACTCAGGAAGGCATAGAATCTGCTGATTCGCTTACTGATTTGGAATGCGTTTTTTACGCTCACCTTGACACCGTATTTACGAGAAGAATTCACTACACGTTTTCGAATGACTATATTTTCAGTGCCGCCGCTTCCGAAGTTCTAACGTCCAATTTCGCACCAGGCGAATTCAACATCCGCGACGATGGCCGTATAGGAATTCGCTATCCGTCAATTTTCGATCTAAAAAGCTCATACAATACGGCTTTTCCGCCGAAATTCGCACTGGAGCGCATTGAGCTGCTTCACTTAATGGAGTTGAGGGTTGATGCGTGCGAAGCCAACGAAATTACTGCGTCAGTGCTGGATACAGCCGTTGAGTTTGACGATGGCGCGATTCACTGGACAGGGAACAATACGTGCCTACCGGCTCCTCGCAGGCAGGATGGGAGCGTGATGTTCATTCGCAAAGGAGAAAAGTGGCGTCTAGCCACCACCGCTGATTTGACGATGCCACAAGCCCAGAGTGAAACGTTGCTGAAGTCCCTCCTCACAGAGTAGCTGTACGACAGCTTAATTGTAATCATCCCCCCACCAGCGCCTTGCGAAAGGCGCGGTCGCGTTTGAGGTGCCATTCCCGGCTCATCGCCTCATGACGGGTTTGATAGCGCTCGGCGTAGAGCAGAAACCACACCCGCCCGCGGGTGAATTTCGCGCCAGTCCCGGCATTGTGGCGGGCGACGCGCTGGTCGAGATCGGTCGTCCAGCCGACATAGGTCCGCCGCACGCCGCGGGTCTCACTTCCCAGGACATAGACGTAGGCCGCCATGCGCTTTGCCATCGCGAGCCCCCTTCCCGGCTTCGCCGGACTTCCCCCTCGGTCTACGTGTGCCTCAGGAGATCTTCGTGCCCGAGGGGGCAGAAACAGACGCTTCCACCGCCGCCTCGTCGGCGACCTTGTCCAGCCACTTCGGCGCGTAAGGCACCGGGTTGTCGCGCAAGGACTTCAGCAGCGTGCACGGGTTGGAATCGATCACTAGGGTGCCGCGATGGATGGACTTCAGGAAGCGCTCGGCGACCACCTGATCCAAAAACTCCGCCAGCTTGTCGTAGAACCCGGCCGCGTTCAGCAGTGCCACCGGCTTGGGGTGAATGCCAAGCTGGGCCCAGGTCCAGGCCTCGAACAATTCCTCGAACGTGCCGATGCCGCCCGGAAGCGCGACGAAACCGTCGGACAGTTCGGCCATCATCGCCTTGCGGTCGTGCATGGTGGGGACGATCTCAAGACGTGTCAGGCCGGTATGCGACAGGTTATGGCCGTGCAGTTGCTCGGTAATGACGCCGATCACCTCGCCGCCTTTGGCCAGCGCCGCATCCGCCGCCACGCCCATCAAACCGATATTGCCGCCGCCGTAGACAAGACCGATGCCCTCGTCCGCCAACAGCGCGCCAAGCTCCGCCGCAGCGGCGCGATACTCCGGCCGCGCTCCCATGCTGGAACCGGCATAAACACAAATTCTCACGACACGTCCTCCGCTTCGAGGAGGGAAATAGAGAGACGGCTTGCCGCCGTCAAATCACGCAGACGTCAAATTGCGCGGTTTTTCCGACCGCCGCGAAAGCCCAATCGTCCTTTCTGGACGTGGAAGACCACGTAAACACCGATCAGCGCGATCGCCAGCGCGTACCACGTGATCGCGTATTGCAGATGTTCATTGCGGAAACTGACCACCGTGTGCCCGCCTTGCGGCCAGCCGCCGGGATTGGGCGTGGCGTCGGCTTCGACCAGCACCGGAGCGGCAACGCGAATACGATCGGCGGCGGCGATGGCGGCGACGTCGCGCACAAACCATAAGTGGCGGGCGAGTTGCGGCCCAGGCGTGAAAAGACCCGGCAGCGATCCGGTACGCCAGACGCCGACCACACGCACGAGGCCTGGCACCTGACCGGCGCGGCGGTGCGACGGATCAAGCTTGGTCTCCGGCACGATGCCGCGATCGATCAGCAGCACGCGGCCGTCTTCGAACGTCAGCGGCGTCACGACGTGATAAGCCGGCCCGCCATCGATCACACTATAGATATAGGCTTCCTTGGCATGATCGAAGCGGCCGGTGAGCGCGACGCGGCGATACTCGGCATTCTTGCCGAGCCTCAGCGCGGTATCGAGCGACACCGGCGGCAGCGTGAGATTGCGGCTCACGGCCTCGATCAGAGCCAGCTTCCAATGCAGCCGCTGAATCTGCCACGTGCCCAACGCGATCAGCGCCGCCAGCATGACAACCGTCACGGCGGTGAAGGCTGGCAGTGGGCGGAACGTAAGGCGCATGAGGGACGTCCGTGATCGTGACGGAACTATAGCCTATCCCGAACCGGATGGCGCCTCGCTCCGGTCAGCCGATTGTTAGCAAAATGGCCGCCTGCTATGGTCGGGGATGTGGGTAGAATTAGCAGGGGGCTGATATGCCATCGAACGTGCGTAATTTTCTTGGGCTCAGCATTCTGGCGCTGGCGATCAGTATCGTCGGGTCGGTCATCGGCTTTGATGAAGCCGTTGCCATGATGCCCATTCCCAATGCGGGCACGATCCTGATGATCTCCAGCGTTGTGATGTTCGGCATTTCGTTCGGCCTGATCGCAGCGGCAGGCTGGGGCCGTCAGAACTGGGCCCGCTGGGTGATCCTCATCTTTTTCCTGTTGGGATTGGCGTCGCTGGCGCTGTCGTTCCAAAAGCTGATGGGGATGAGCTCGTTCCAGGTCGGAACCGCCTTGATCACCACGCTCATGAAGGCTGCAGCCCTCTACTTCGTCTTCACGGGCAACGCCAAAGAGTGGTTCGAACCGAAGCGAGCGGCCTGATCAGCCGCCGGTCGTCAGGCCCTGGCCGTAGATGTAGATGCTGGTGAACAGGAACAGCCAGACCACATCGACGAAGTGCCAGTACCACGCCGCGGCCTCGAAGCCGAAATGGCGGGTCGGGGTGAAGTGGCCGAGGATGGCGCGCGCCAGGCACACGGTAAGGAACACCGTGCCGACGATCACGTGGAAACCGTGGAAGCCAGTCGCCATGAAGAAAGTCGAGCCGTAGATCGCGCCGAGATTGCCCTGCCCCGCCACCAGCGTCGCGTGCGCCGGATCGGTGAAGGGCGCCAGCGCGGCGCCGTTGAAGCCGAACGTGAACGGTGCGTGGGCGTATTCGTAGGCCTGAATGCAGGTGAAGCTGATGCCGAGGATCACGGTCAGCACCAGCCCCTGAACCGCACCCTTCTTGTCGCCGGTCTGAATGGCGTGATGGGCCCAGGTCACCGTCGTGCCCGAGGTGAGCAGGATCACGGTGTTGAGCAGCGGGAAGTGCCACGGATCGAGAGTGACGATGCCTTGCGGCGGCCAGCCCGACAGCGACGCGTCGTGCGGGAAAAGGCTGAAATTGAAATAGGCCCAGAACCAGGCGACGAAGAACATCACTTCGGACGCGATGAACAGCAGCATGCCATAACGCAAGCCGAGCTTGACCACCGGCGTATGCTGGCCTTCGACCACGCTTTCGGAGATGACGTCCTTCCACCAGCCTGCCATGGTGTAGAGCACCAGCGCGAGGCCGATCGCGAAGATCCATGGCACGCCGGCCATGACACCGAAACCGGCGTAGCTCTTGTTCAGCCAGAACACGGCGCCGACCATCATGATGAAAGCGCCGAGTGAGCCGACCACCGGCCACGGGCTCGGTTCGACCAGATGGAAGTCGTGTTTGACGTTGCCGTGCGCCATCGCGGGTCCTACGGGTGTATCCGAACCATTGTCATCACATAGAAAAGCACGACCAGTCCGGCCAGCACCAGCGCAATCGCCACAT
>JAHFQC010000009.1 GCA_023259375.1 Alphaproteobacteria bacterium | reverse complement strand
CCGGGGTCTCGCGCAGAAACGCCAGGACCAGCCCGGCCAGAAATGCGATCTCGCCCCACCACAGCGTTTCGCGCAGCGCGAGCGTGACAATGCGGATAGCCAATCCGGCTTGCTTAACCCATCCAGCCGGGGCCTGGGCCGCCAGCAGAACGAGGCTCGTCCGCGCTGTTTCAGCCCACAGGCACGCCAGGAGGCCGGCTATGGCCCATCCGAGCAGACGACGGTCATTGCCCCGCGCTCGGTCCCGCAGCCGCCACAGGCCCGGCAACGCCGCCAGCAGGAATAAGGCGCGGTAGTAGAGGTTCGACTGCAGCGCAAAGCACGACACGATGGTGACCGCGCCGACCAGCAGCAGAAGGTTGGTCCGCGTCCGCCATCCTCGGACCGGCAATAACGCGCCCAACGGCTTCGAGACGTGCCAAGCAAACCACCCCGCCAGCACGGCCGGAACCACAAGCACGGCGGAGATGAGCGGAGACTTGATGCGAAGAAGATCGGCAATGCCGTTTGCCACCTGACGGGCGCTGAAGGTGTCGCCGAACCAGTCAGCTCCGGGAAACGCGATCACCGCAAAAGCATAGCGATAGGCAAACACAAATCCTGCCATGATCGCGACGGCGCCGAGCGCGAGCACGACAAACCGCTTGAGCCGCTCGCCAGCGGCCAGCAGCATCAGGCAAAGCGGATAGAACTTGATGAAGCCGAGCAGAAAGCCGGCGCCATAGGTCAGGCGCTGACGCAACCGCGCCGGCGACCACAAAACCACGGCGGCGAGGATACCGAATACGATCACGTCGATATTGCAGCGTTCCAGCGCATACAGCGTGACGGGCGAACAGGCCGCCAGCCAGCCCAATGCGATGTCACGCCAGCAGCGCGGGCGAACGACAAACGGCAGCAGAAGCAGAAACGCGCCGTCGATCACCAATGCGAGCGGCACGGTATACGCAACGCCGATGCCGAGCATCGGCAGCGCCAGCAGCGGCGAATAGTTCGATGGACGGCCGATCGGATCGCACGGATTGGTCACGAACACATCGACGCCGCGGCGGGCACACTCCGACCACGACAGCACGCCTTGGAGATCGAAAAAAGGCACCGGCGCCGCATGGCCGCGAAGGAGGACCGGATCAATGCCGTATAGGCGCAGCGCCGCCGCATAAGCAGCGCCATCGGCGTACCAAAGTACGACCCAGGCGGCATAAAACGCGATCAGTCCAGCAGTAAAGATCAGCAGCGGCCGTGCCGATGTCACGCCATTACTCATCCGCACAGCCCCGATGTCCCCAAGGGCGCAGTATGAGTGGCCGGGCCCAAACCGGCAAGACGCTTCAGCCGCGCTTGCGGTCGACCCACTCGCTCGACGCCAGTTTCAGGCGGAATTCCTTGCGCCCGTAATCGATCGAGACGGTCTGGAATTCGCGCAGGAAATTGAGCCCGATCAAGAGCGCCGGCTCGTCCGCGAGCCCCCAGATGCGGAACACGTCGAGGTCGGCGGTGGCGATTTCGCAACCGGAGAATTCAAGATTGCCGAACAGGATGGTGTCGACCTTGGCCACCTTGCCCATCCGGCTGCCGCCGGTGACGCCGGTCAGTTCGATATCGCGCTCGTTGTTGGTGCGGCCGGTGGACAGCGCGCGGCGCAACGCCTCGTTACCGGCCGATACCTCCGCACCCGTGTCGATAAACGCGGTGGTGACGACGCCGTCGACGCGGCACGCCATCGAACGCAGATGCCCGTCATTCCCAGGTGCGGCGATCAACGTCTCGGTGTTGGCGTGTTCCACCCAATACGATGGCAGGCTGTCGATGACCCGTAATGTCCGTTTCTTGAAATCGAACACCACGCGATTGCGGCCGATGGCGTCGAGACCAAGGAAGCCGTCGGCCTTGAGCAGGGCGCGCGGCAGCACCGGCAGTTCAAGATCGGTATGCACCGCCGAACCGAAACGCAGATCGGCTACGGGGACACTCGGCGCCTGCAGGGTACGGATGATCCCCTGCACCATCACGTTGCGGCCGACCGGCAAATGCAGAGCCTTGGCGACGTCATCGGCGATCACGCTGCTGTCGGCACCGGTGTCGACGATGAAATGGAACGGGCCTTTGCCGTTGATGCGGACGGCCGTGGTCAACTGGCGGTCCTTGATTTTGACCTGCGCCGGCAGCGGCTCGAAGCCCTGGTTCTCGGCATGCCCTGCCCCGGCCAAGGCAAGCGAAGCAAGTCCACAGCCGAGCAATTGCCGGCGCGGCATGGCAATCCTGGACAGCATGTTCTCCCCCAAGGCGACTCTCGTTGGCGGCGTCGCCACGGAAGCATGCTAACAGGATCGGCGTGGCGCCGGCAGTTCATTTCTCCGCGAGCCAACCGCTTACGGAGAAATGTTCTGGACGATGCAACGGACGCCTATTTGCCGGCGGTGTTGTGTGCGGCTTCGATCTCGGCCGCTTTCTTCTCGACCAACTCGACGACGTGCTCGATCAGGTCCGGATTCTGGATCCGGTAGACCGGCTTGCCGTTGAGATAAATCTGGCCGTGGCCCTTGCCGGCGCCGCCGCCAGTGAAACCGATATCGGTCCCCAGCGCTTCGCCCGGTCCGTTGACGACGCAGCCGATGATCGAAAGGCTCATCGGCGTGGTGATGTGCTTCAAACGGTCTTCCAGCGTCTTCACCGTGTTGATCACGTCGAAGCCCTGGCGGGCGCAAGACGGGCACGAAATGATGTTCACGCCGCGCGAACGAAGGCCCAGCGACTTCAGAATGTCGAAGCCGACGCGCACTTCTTCTTCGGGAGGCGCCGACAGCGACACGCGGATGGTATCGCCGATGCCGGCCCACAACAGATTGCCCATGCCGATCGCCGACTTCACTGTGCCGGTGATGAGACCGCCGGCCTCGGTGATGCCGAGATGCAGCGGGCAGTCGATCGCTTCAGCCAAGGCGCGATAGGACGCGACCGCGAGGAACGCGTCGGAGGCCTTCACCGAAATCTTGTATTCGCGAAAATCGTTGTCATCGAGAATGCGGGCGTGAGTGAGCGCGCTTTCCACCATCGCCTCGGGACACGGTTCGCCGTACTTCTCCATCAGCTCTTTTTCGAGCGATCCGGCATTGACGCCGATACGAATGGCGCAGCCGTGATCCTTGGCGGCTTTCACCACTTCGCGCACGCGATCGGCCGAGCCGATATTGCCCGGGTTGATGCGCAGGCACGCGGCGCCCGCTTCCGCCGCCTCGATGGCGCGCTTGTAGTGGAAATGAATGTCAGCAACGATCGGAATGGTGGCGGCCTTACAGATCGCCTTCATCGCCGCGGTGGCGTCTTCATCGGGGCACGAGACGCGCACGATGTCGGCGCCGGCCTCTTCCACGCGACGGATCTGATCGATGGTCGCCTTGGCATCGGCCGTGACCGTGTTGGTCATGGTCTGCACACTGATCGGCGCATCACCGCCAATGGCAACAGGACCGACATGGATTTGCCGGCTCTTACGCCGATGGATTTCGCGATACGTGCGCTCGCTCATGGCAACCTTTTCGTCAGGACTCTTACCTGCCGTGGTTACCACCATTGCGATCCATAATCGACTGCGGATCGAGCGAAATCAGTTCGGCGGTTTCCTGTGACTTTCCGGCGACGCCGGCAACACCGCCGTCGAGTTCGACCTGAATTGCCCCGGCATTCGATGTGGTTAATGTGACGCCGGGGATATTCGGCACGCGATAGCTGTCGCCCGCCTTCAGCAGGCGGTTCTGATACACGACGGGCCTGCCGTCGGCGCCGATGTGACCGAGCACAAGGATGCGCACGGAATCGCGGGCCCTGAGGACGACGCGGGCGCTTCTGTTGGTGGCGCCGTAGACTTGCCCCTGCGGGAGCGGCGGAGCGACGACGGGCGGCGGCGGAACGGCAGCGGCTTGAGGTGCGGGCGTTCCAGGCTGCGTCGCAGCCGGTGTCTGACCGGTGGTGGGAGTCTGTCCCGGAACTGCAGCATTCGCGGGTGCGGTGCCGTCAGGCGTGACCTGTCCGTCCGGAGCCGTTGCGGCAGGCGGCGGCGCAGGCTGCTCAACCGGTTTCACGATCGGCTTATGGGCGACCGGACGATTCACCATCGTCGGCACCGGCTCGACCGTCTTCTCGTTCATCATGCGATCGACCGATGCGGCGACCTGATAGGCGCCGATCAGGACCAGGATGACGACGGCCACGGCCATGATCTTCCAGCCGTGCGGCATGCGATGTTCGGCGTCTTCGTCGATCACGGTGATCGGCTGCACAGTGGGATCGGCGCGGCCGGCGATTTCGGCCTTATAGCGTTCGACGCACTGTACCGCATCGAGTCCGAGATAATCCGCATACGAACGAATGAAGCCAACCGCATAAGTGCGGCCCGGCAGCGCTTCGACGCGGTCCTCTTCGAGGGCTTCGAGATGGTCCTTGCGGATCTTCAGGACGCGCGACACTGCCGCGAGGTCATCGCCGCGGCGCAACCGTGCGGTCCGCAGGTCCTGGCCCACCGTGTCCAGTGGCGCGTCGATATCGTCGGAGATTTCGCGCAGATGGATGCGCCTGCGCTCGAGAGCGCCGTCATTGTCGAGGGTGAGCCGCGTGACTTTTGTCATAGGGTGAAAAGTACCTGAAATACGCCGCCATACGGGCGCGCAGCAGTAACTATCCCGTTGCTTCCATTAGTAACTTATATCGCTTCGTCAAGCCACGGAAATAAAGGATTTTACGGTTAGTACAAGTACGTCGATCGGACGACTGCGGTGATCGCACGTTGCACGCCGTCGTTGATGAAACCGCGACATTCTGCAACGCACACGCCTGTGACCTATTCCGGTTTGCAGAAGCCGTCCATTGCCTCCGCCTATTTCAGGATCACACCGCGTTCCGCCGCGAAGCCGATCAGCCGGGCCCGCAGCGAGTGATCGGCCCGCCCGCAGAGCTTATCCACATACTGGCTGATCTCGCTGTAATTGAGACTCCGGATCATCATTTTGACCGGACCGATGTTGCCAGGCGACATCGACAGCTTGCGAATTCCCAATCCAATCAATGCCATAGCATCAAGCGGCCGACCCGCCAATTCGCCGCAGAGGGACAGTTCCCCGCCGGTTTCCTTGGCGCTCTGAACGATCTGGCGAATCATGCTGAGCGTGGCGGGATTGAGCGGGTCGTAGCGGCGCGACACCCGCGGGTTGGTGCGATCGGCGGCAAACGCGAACGACAACAAGTCGTTGGAACCGATCGAAACAAAGTCGGCGCTGCGCATGAGCTGGGGCAGCATGAACGCGAGCGACGGCACCTCCAGCATGGCCCCGACCTTGACCTGCCGCGGCTGACGCTGGCCCAACAGGCGGGCGCGCTCGATTTCCCGGTCTACCAGGGCGCGGGCGGCGTTGAATTCGGCCACGGAACTGATCATCGGCAGCAGGATTCGCAGCACCCTGCCCGCAGCTGCTGCAATCAGGGCGCGTACCTGGTAGCGCAGCAAAGCCGGGCGATCGAGCGCGATACGGATCGCACGCCAGCCCATGGCCGGGTTCTCCTCGCGCTCGAATCGGGCATAGGGCAGAACCTTGTCGCCGCCGAGATCGAGGGTGCGGAACGTCACCGGCTTGTCCCCGGCAGTATCCATCACCTCCCGGTAGAAATCGGCCTGGTGCTGCAATTTCGGCATGTTGTCGCCGACCATGAACTGGATCTCGGTCCGGAACAGACCGATGCCGTCGGCGCCCGATTCCGCGAGGTGCGGCATATCGAGCAGCAGGCCCGCGTTCATCATCAGCTTGATGCGGACCCCGTCCTTGGTCTCGGCGGGAAGGTCGCGGATGGTGGCGAACTGGGCGACACGGTGCTCGCGCAAGGTCCGCTTGGCGACGAAGGCGTGGACGATCTCCTCGGCCGGCCGCAGGTGCACTTCGCCGGACTCGCCGTCGAGCACCATCATGTCGCCGCCACGGGCGGCGTCGGCGAGACCTTTGCAGTCGCTGACCAGCGGCAGGCCCAACGCACGGGCAACGATCGCCACATGCGAGGTGGTGGCCGCCTCCTCCAGCACCAAGCCGATCACGCGATCGCGGCGGTAATCGAGCAGCTCCGCCGGACCCATGCCACGCGCTACGAGGATCGAGTCATCCGGCAGGTCCTGGCCGCGATGGCCGATTTCGCCAACCAGATGCCGGAGCAGCCGCCTCGCCAGATCGTCGAGATCGTGGGCCCGCTCGCGCAGCAGCGGATCGGGAATTTTGGAGAGGCGCAAGCGCATCTCGTCCTGCCAGCGCTCCACTGCGGCTTCGGCGGTGAGACCGGAGCGGATGGCATCGCGCATCTTCTGGCGCCAGCCGGCATCGTGGGCGAACAGGCGATAGGTCTCGATCACCTCGCGGCTTTCGCCGGTAAGATCGAGCTCGCCGGAATCCAGCATGCGATCGACGGATTCACGCAGCTTGGAAATCGCTTCCTCGAGACGCGCCAGTTCGACCGACGGATCGTCGGCGATCATGCGTTCGACTTTGACGCGCGGCTCGTGCAGCACGACATGGCCGACCGCGACGCCTTCCGCCAATCCCTCGCCGGCGAATTTGCGCGGCTTGTCGGGCGACAGTTCGGGCTCGTCGAGTTCGGCGACGTTGAACAGAACGCCTTGCGCCACCACTTCCGCCAGCACCATGGCGACGGTCTGCAGCGCTTCGACTTCCTCTTCGGCATAAGTGCGCGAGGCCCGGTTCTGCACCGTGAGCACGCCGAACACCTGCCCGCCACGGACGATCGGCACGCCAAGGAAGGAGTGGTACGGATCTTCGCCGGTTTCCGGGCGATAGGAAAATTTCGGATGGCTGGGAGCGTCCGACAGGTTGACCGGATCGCCGGTCTCCACCACCAGGCCGACCAGGCCTTCGCCCGCCCGCATGCGGGTGTTGTGAACGGCCGCTGCGTTCAGGCCTTCAGTGGCGAACAGTTCCAGCGAACGGCCGGCGCGTCTCAGATAAATCGAACAGACTTCGGCGACCATGTTGGCGGCGATGACCGTGACCAGCTTGTCGAGGCGCGTCTGCGCGCTCGTCTGCTCGGCCATGATCTCGCGCAACCGCCGCAGCAGCGTCCGAGGACCGGCGGCTGCAACGGGTGCCATGTCAGTCGCACTCCATCATCATGCAACGTCCAATTCGTAAGCCGAATGCAGCGCGCGAACGGCCAGTTCGACGTATTCCTCGGGGATCAGCACGCTGACCTTGATCTCGGATGTCGAGATCACCGAGATGTTGATGCCCTTCTCCGACAGCGTCTTGAACATCTTCTGTGCCACGCCGGGATGGGCGCGCATGCCGATGCCGATGATCGAGATCTTCGCCATGTTGGCGTCGGAGGTGATCTCGCGATAGCCGATGGCTTCCGCCGCGTCTTCCAGCGACTTCAGGGCGCGCGCCAGTTCGGTCCGCGGGCACGTGAAGGTCAGATCGGTGCGTTTGCCGTCGTCCGAGATGTTCTGCACGATCATGTCGACATTGATGCCGGCGTCGGCCAAGGGGCCGAAAATGGCGGCGGCGATGCCGGGATGGTCCGGAATCTTCATCAGCGAAATCTTCGCTTCGTCGCGCGAATAGGCGATGCCGGTGACCGGTTTCTTTTCCACGATGTCTTCCTCGTCGCACAGAAGCGTGCCGCCCGCGTCGGGGTCGAACGTCGACAAAACCCGGACGGGCACGCGGTGTTGCATAGCGATTTCCACCGAGCGCGTCTGCAAGACTTTGGCGCCCAGCGAAGCCATTTCCAACATTTCCTCGAAGGCGATCTTTTCCATCCGGCGCGCTTTCGAGGTGATGCGCGGGTCGGTGGTGTAGACGCCGTCGACGTCGGTGTAGATGTCGCAAAGATCGGCCTTGATCGCCGCCGCAACGGCAACCGCCGAGGTATCGGACCCGCCGCGGCCGAGCGTCGAGATGCGTTCGCCTTCCGCAACGCCCTGGAAGCCGGCGATCACGGCCACCGTGCCGGAGGCGAGGCAGGCGTTCAGGTTGTCCGGCGGCACGTCTTCGATCCGGGCCGATGCGTGCATCGCGGAGGTCTTCATCGGCATTTGCCAGCCGAGGAAGGAGCGCGCCTTGACGCCCATGGCCCCGAGCGCGATCGCCAGCAGGCCGCAGGTCACCTGTTCGCCCGAGGCGACCACGGTGTCGTATTCCTTGGGGTCATATTGCGGGTCGAGCTCGTTGATCAGCTTGACCAGCTTGTTGGTCTCGCCGGCCATGGCCGACACCACCACGGCGACCTGATTGCCGCGGTCGACCTCTTTCTTGACCAGTTTGGCGACGTTGCGGATGCGATCCAGGTCGGCAACCGACGTCCCGCCGAATTTCATCGCAATCTTCGCCATGGCCCTGCCCGTGTTACGATGCGTTTGTTGCGTCATACATAACCGCCGTTTTCGGGCGGCTCAACCCGTCCGTTCCCTCCCTAAGCCTCTGGAGGTGCGATATAAGGCGTCATGACCGAAACAGCCCCATCTTCCGCCTCCATTGACCCCGCTGAGGTCGCGAAATTTTCTGCCATGGCCGCCGAATGGTGGGATCCGGCGGGAAAATTCGCCCCGTTGCACAAATTCAACCCCGTCCGGCTGCAATTCATCCGCGAAACCGCGGCCAAGCACTTCGGACGGACCGGATTGCGCCCGTTCGACGGCCTGACGCTGCTCGACATCGGCTGCGGCGGCGGCCTCCTGGCCGAACCGATGACCCGGCTGGGGTTTGCGGTGACCGGGGCGGACGCCTCGGAAAAGAACGTCAAGACCGCCATGACCCACGCGGCCGCGTCCGGGCTTGGCATCGATTACCGGGTCACGACGGCCGAATCGCTGGCAGAGGCCGGGCTCGCGTTCGACGTCGTCCTCAACATGGAAGTGGTCGAGCACGTCGCCGACCTGCCGGGGTATCTCAACGCCTGCGGGCGGCTGGTGAAGCCGGGCGGACTGATGTTCGTGGCGACTTTGAATAAAACCCTCAAGTCGCTGGCACTGGCCAAGATCGGCGTCGAGTACGTGCTGCGCTGGCTGCCGCCGGGCACCCACGACTGGAACCGCTTCGTCGAACCGGACCGGCTGATCGGACTGCTGAAAGACGCGGGGCTGAGCGTGAAGCAGACGCAAGGCGTGAGCTTCAATCCGATCTCATGGTCGTGGAGCCTGTCGGGCGATACCGACGTGAATTACATGGTGGTGGCGGGACGCTGACAGAGTTGTTTGATGCGAGCGGCGCGGCTCACTTCCGATACGGCTGATCCGTGTACATCTGCTTCCCATACAGAACGTGCGGGATGCAGAAGGATTGCGGGCGCGTGACGAGGCCCATTGGCACGCCGATGGTCGCGGTATCGCCGCCGAGATTCACGCAAGCGGGGCCGGGATCGATCCTGTAGCGGATGATGCGCACGGTGTATTGCGGACAGACGTCGCCGCAACGCACATCGACGATCACCGGCGTGCCTTTATGCAGACCGAGCATACGGTCGACGGGGGCTTCCTTCATGCTCATCACGGAATTGGCGCGCGCGACAAGATCGGGATCGGTCAGAGGATCGCTGGCGGCACTGGCGGCGGTCGTCAGCAGAAGCAGAGCAACGGCGCCATACCGCATCAATTCGTCTCCTCGTCCAGATCCGGCGGCAGAGAGGCGATTTCAACGCCTTCCTCGATCAGCTCTGCGGCTTCGTCGAGACTGGCTTCGCCGTAGATGTGGTGCTCTTCGACTTCACCGTAATGGATTTTGCGCGCTTCTTCAGGGAACGACTTGCCGACGTAATCGGCGTTCTCCTTGATGTACTTCTTCATGCCCGCCACGAACTGGCGAACCTTCTTGCGCTCCTCGGCAGCCAGCGTGGTTCGCTTGGTACCCGCGACAGCAGGCGCCATCGGCGCCTTCTCGATTTTGGTGGAGGCGCATTCCGGGCACACGATCAGCCCGGCGGCCGACTGGTCGTCGAACGCGCCGCTCGATGCGAACCAGCCGTCGAACTGGTGTCCTTTGGCGCATTTGAGGCTGTAGGCAATCATGGCCTTACCCCGGGAAACACCCGCAATGGCCGGCGCACGGCGGCGCTTCCGAACCGCCCGACATCGGACATCCAGCGGGGACGCTCGGGCCCCTGGTACCAGCTACGGCTGGTGCCATCGGGGCCTTTTCGATCTTGGTCGAACCGCAAGTGGGACATGGCACCTCGCCTGCCGCAACTTCACGCTCGAACGACGAACTTGAACCGAACCAGCCTTCGAACTCGTGGCCGTTCGCGCATTTCACCGTATAGACGATCACGCCCTAACCCTTTTCCCGCGAATTTTCCGCCCAAACCTAGCCTTCCGCAAGGTCCGCACGATCACCTAACCCGAAGGCGCGATCATGGCAAAGACTTGGTATCTGCGCCCGCGCCGCCGCCGACCGGGCGGGATCGATATCGGCCAGGATTATGCCCGGTTCGTCCTCCGCTTCGGCCAAAATCTCGCCCCAGGGCGAGACAATCAGCGAGTGTCCATAGGTGCGCCGCCCGTTGGGGTGGGTGCCGCATTGCGCCGGGGCCAGGACGAAGGCGCCATTTTCGATGGCGCGGGCGCGTAGCAGCACATGCCAGTGCGCCTTGCCCGTCATTTCGGTGAAGGCGGCGGGTACAGTCAGGAGAAACGCGCCTTGATGCGCCAGAGTCCGATAGAGATGCGGGAAGCGCAGGTCGTAACACACCGTCAGACCGATGCGCCCGAACGGCAGATCGGCGGTCACGGCGCGATCGCCACCGGCGACGGTGTTGGACTCGCGGTAACGCTCGCCGTTCGCCAGATCGACATCGTAAAGATGGATCTTGTCGTAGCGCGCGGCGATGGCGCCGTCCGGCGCAATCAGAAACGAACGGTTGGCAGTCTTGCTGTCGCTGACCTTGATCGCCAAAGAGCCGATCAGCAGCCAAATGCCCAACTCTTCAGCCAGAGCGCGATACGCCGGAAGCGATGGATCATCGGGTTCGGAAAACGTCTTCTCCAGCTTGGCGGCTTTGGCGGCCGCCATCAGATTGGTGTTCTCGGGCGTAGCGATGAATGAGGCACCCTGCCCGTGCGCTTCACGGATCAGAGCGGACGCATCACGCAGGTTCGCCGCGACATCGTCGGAGGCGCAAAGCTGGACACAGGCGGCGCGGATCATTGCAGCAGCGGATCGAGACCGCCTTCGTCATCCAGTGCGTGGAGGTCGTCGCAGCCGCCGATGTGACGGTCGCCAATGAAAATCTGCGGCACCGTGCGGCGGCCACTTTTCTCCATCATTTCCTTACGGGCGGCGGCGTCCATGTAGACGTCCACCTCTTCGAATTCGACGCCCTTGCGGTTGAGCAGCGCTTTGGCGCGCGCGCAGTAAGGGCAGATCGGGGTGGTGTAGATTCGAACCTTGGCCATAGCCCCAATTATATAGGATGGAACTACGCCCGGACAACGCGTGCCAGCGCCAGGACGAATACGGACGTTGCGCCGGCCCGTTTCAGCGCCCGCGCCGAGGCGCTCGCGGTGGCCCCCGTAGTCAGAACGTCGTCGATCAGGAGCACCCGCCGGCCTTTCACGACCGGGCGCATCGGCTTCGGCACCAGGAAGGCGCCAGCGACATTCTTCCGCCGCGCCTCGGCCGACGGCATGGTTCCCTGGCTGGGCGTCGGCTTCACCCGCTCCAGCACCAGCGGCTCCAGCGGCAGACCCGAACGGCGGCTGAGGGCGCGCGCCAGCTCGGCCGACTGGTTGTAACGGCGCTTCCACAGCCGCATGCGGTGCAGCGGCACCGGAACAATCATGTCGGCTTCGGACAGCAGCTCGCGCCCGGCGCGGTCGAGCCACTTGGCGAAGGCGGGAACGAGATCGAGACGGTCGGCGTGTTTCAAGGCCAATACGGGCTTCTTGCTGGCGTCATCGTAGCGAAGGATGGCCCGGGCTTTGTCGAACTTAGGCGGATCGGCGATGCAGGCGCCGCATTCGGTGCCCGGTCCGGCATCGATCTCGAATGGCAGGCCGCAGCGGACACAGACAGGACCGTCGATGAATTGGAGTTCGCTCCAGCACGCCGGACAGAGGCTGTCGGGATCGGCGACAGGCTCGCGGCAGAGAACGCATAGCGGCGGATAGGCGAGATCGACGAGCCCGCGCCATATCCGCTGCAGACTGGACTCTCCGGTCTGTACCCCCCGTTCCATTCTGCTAGTTTAGCAAAATGACCGACGGATTGCCGCGAATTTTCGACCCCAAGTTGAGGGCTTTGCATAAAGAGAGAGCGGCGCGGCTCGGAGGCGACCGGTTCCTGGTGGCTGAAGCACTGGAGGGGGTCGCAGAGCGCCTCGCCCCGGTCAATCGCCACTTCCGAACCGCGCTATCCTTAGATGAGCACGCTGCCGCCAATCTTCAATGTGCCGATACGGCATGGCAGGTAGCAACTTTCGACATCAATGAGCAATTGACGTGTTCGCGCGGCTACGACCTCGCCGTGAGCCTTCTTGAACTGCATGCGCTGAACGACCTGCCGGGCGCGCTGGTCCAGATCCGGCGCGCGCTGAAGCCGGACGGGTTGTTCATGGGCGCGGTATTGGGCGGAGCAACCTTGCACGAATTGCGCGACAGCCTCGCGGCGGGCGAAGCGGCCACGACAGGCGGCATCTCTCCGCGCGTGGCGCCAATGGCCGACGTGCACGATCTCGGCAGCCTGCTGCAGCGGGCCGGATTCGCCATGCCGATCGCCGATCTCGAACGTACCACGGTGCGCTATCGCGACTTCTTCGGACTGGTCCGCGATCTTCGGGCCATGGGCGAAACCAACGCCCTTACCGGCCGGCTTGGGCGTTTGCGGCGCGATACGCTGGCAGCAACGCTGGCGCATTATCAGGAGCAGCACGCCGATCCCGACGGCCGCCTGCGCGCGACGTTCGATATCATCTATCTCACCGGCTGGGCACCGCACGAAAGCCAGCCGAAACCGCTGCGGCCCGGCAGCGCCAAGATGCGGCTCGCGGATGCGTTGGGGGTGAAAGAGCAGAAGCTTTAGCGGCCGAACCATTTGTGCGCGGCACAGCCGAGATCGACCATGGCGGACGAGTTTTCGTGCGGCCCCAACATCGGCGGGTCTTTCCGCATATAGCCGCAAGGCAGTTCGACCGGGCTGTTGCGCTTCTTGATCTCGGCTTCCCATTGCTTAAAGGCGGGGGAATCGCGCGGCACCAGCGAGAAGTCTTCCGTACCATCATCGGTTTTCACGACCGAGGGATTGGGAAGGCATCGCTCTTTCCATTCGGGTGAGCCGGGCCGCAGCGGAGTAGGACATCCCTTTGTTCCGTCCCAAACAAAAGGCCTGATCCGCATGACGGTAATGGCATTCGGTCCGGCGTGCCCGAAGGTGTAGGGATTGAAGTAAGGGATACTGCCGCCTTTCCCCTTGTTTCCGCCTTTGATGCGTGCCGGTTTTGGTGGAGGCATCGGCGGCAAGGTGATGTAAGTCATTGCCGGTTCCCGCCGTGGCGACGGCATATCCAGATCGACGATACGCATCACCAACAAACCAAAGAACACCGCGGCATGCAGCGCCAGAACGATCAGACTGATCCCCACCCGCCGCCACAGCGGCGAGTCGAAGTCGGCGCCGAGGAGCGGATGGAACCTCAAGCGTTGCTTCACCCCAACCAGTCGGAGTGAAGCTAACTAGAATTCCTCTCCTCAATCCAACCGTGGGGTGAATTTAGCGTAACGCACAACTTTTGGTCGGGAAACGCCTTCCCATAGGCCGCCAACTTGAGGAAGACCTGCTTTAGCGGAGTTTGCGCGTATTGCGCTCGATGGCGATCAAGACACGCGTGCAGCCGCCGCCGAGCATAAAGCCAAGACTCCAGAAGATCTCCTCGATCACATTGAAGACTGCGTGATCGAGCGAACCAACCCCGGACAACGCCGCACCAAGAAGCAGAACGCCGAGCACGGCGCCGATCCCGCCAAGGATCGAAACCGCCGAGGCGACCAAGGCGAGACTGGAAAATTCTTCGCGCGTCTCGGCGCCGTCATACGAACGAAGCGGTACCATGTGTCCCCCCAAGTGGTGCTCACACAAAGAAATATGCACCAGCCCAGGTTGCGACGCACGCGCTATTTGCTTTCGAAAAATGCCTTCACTGCAGCGTTTTTGGCGAGTTCGCCACGTTCGGCATGGGTCGGCAGTTGCGGCTTGTCGCGGTCGACGTTGACCATGCAGAGAAAGCCCATCGGCTCGCCGGCATTGGCGCGGAACTGGTGCCAGGTCATCGGCTCGATGGTGACGAGATCGTTCTGGCTGATATCGAACACTTCGTTGCCGAGCATGCACTGGCCCTTGCCGCGCAGGATCAGGACGGCGTGGACGTGCTGGTGGCGTTCCAGCGTGGAATAGCCGCCGGCCGCCATTTCGAAATAGCGCAGCTCACCCTTCAGTTCGGGATGGCGGAACAGCGTCTGGCGCGAGATTGATTTGAACGGTGCCGAGCCCTCTTCCTTGTATGCAAGCAGGCCGGTGTCTTCCCAACGGTAATCCGAAAAATGGCGAACGGGTCCGGTCATTTGTGGTTCCGCACCGCGTTGCAGAAGGCTTCCGTCTCCTTGGTGATGTTCTCCTTGGCCGCCAAGAGGCTGCCGCCGATCAGCAGCATCACATCGCGACCGAAGAAGTCGAGCAGTTCGGGCACCCGCTTCAGCTCCATGCCGCCGGCAGGCACCGGCACGCACGGCTTCAGGCCGGGCTCGTCTTGCAGGCACCAGTTCGAAATCTAGCCGAACCGTCCGCCGTAATTGCAGAACACCGAGGCGTCTGAGCCCAACAGACGCATCAGCTTGCCGAAGAAGAACTCCGCCGCCATTGGCCCGCCCGCCATCGAAGGATGGGTCATGAACAGGAAATCGGGGTTCTCCTTCTTCAGGGTCTGGAAGGTCGCAAAGCCGCACAGCATCGGCGCAATCAGCACGCCTTCGATCCCGACCGACCGGGCCAGCGCGAGCTGTTTGCGCATCTTGTCGAGATTGCCGTTGAGGCTGGGCAGATACTGGGTCGGCACGCCGGTCTTCTGGCTGGCCTTCTGGACGGCTTCGGCAATCATCGGCACCCGTGCCTCGAACGGGCAATAGGTCTGGTCGGCGATGCCGTGGTCGTCCTTGATGTAATCGATGCCGCCGAGAGCGATGTCGTAGGCCAGCCGCGCCAGCGTCGCCGGGGGCGTGCCTTGCGGCTTAAGGGCGGTCGCGGACAGTGCACCTTTGGCATTCACGCGCGCCCTGACACCCTCGATGCCGATATTCGGGCCACCGAAGGCTTCGACGATATCGGCGGGAAACTCCGCATCGATCAGCGAGACGCCGTCCTGCAGCGAGGAGTTGCCGAGGATCATGTTGATGAGCTGGCCGCCATCATAGCCGGTGGTGATCGACGCCAGAGCGCAGCGGACTTCGTATTCGCCCTGCCCCAGGTCCTTGATCGACTCGACCCGGCCGATGATCTCGTCCTTCACGAACGGATCGTCGATCGGCTCCAGCGGCATTTCCACACTCTGCTCCACGGAAATTCCGCGGGCGCGGGCTTCGATAGTCGAGGCTTCCGCCTTGACGCGATAGACGGTTGTGATGCGCGTGCTCATGGCCAGCGAACTTAACGGCGGCGGGCGGCAGCGCAAGGGATTTTCTGCCTGACGGGAACCTTGGGCGGTCAGAAGTGGACCTGTTTGTACAATTCCAGCACGCCTTGACCGATGTTGGAGACAACCGCCACGACCACTGCAGCGATGCAGGCCGCCACCATGGCGTATTCGATGGCCGTCGCGCCGCCCGTATCACGCAGGAAGCGGCCTAAAGCAGATCCCGCAGCATCGGCACCAAGGGGATGTCGGCCGGACCCATTTCAGCGCCAAATGCTCCTTGGCCTGGGGCACGCCTTCCCAGCGGCGGCACACATAAAGCGGCATCAGAAGATGAAAATCGGGATAGGCGTGCGAGGCAAAACTGAAAGGCGCCAGACACGGCTCCTTGACCACAATTCCCAACTCCTCGGAAAGCTCGCGGATCAGAGCCTCTTCCGGGCGTTCGCCCGGCTCGACCTTGCCACCCGGAAACTCCCACAGCCCACCCATAGATTTTCCGGCGGGACGTTGTGCGATCAGCACGCGCCCATCGGGATCGATCAAGGCGCAGGCCACCACCAAAACCAGCTTTGCCTGCATGATTCAATCCTTTCGAGTATGCACAAGCACCCGTTGAGAGCGCGTTCAATCGTTGTTCCCGTTTTGACTTGTAGCGTTAACTTCCGAGAAACCAAAGCCCGACGAGCTCTCCAACTGGGAGGTCCGCTTAGCCGGCGTGGGCTCTGGAAAACGTCCACGCGGCGAACCGACGAACTCGTGCGGGCCGACATGGGCGAGGATGGCCTGCGTGTCGAGCCAGATCTTGCCGCCCAGTGCGCGCCAGCGTTGGCAGAAGGCGTAGTCTTCGCTGAGGTATTCGCCCGAAGTCGCGTCGATGACGCAGTCGAAGAAGGCATACTGGTTGGGACTGAGACTGGGCGACGCGGCCGTATGCGCCGCCTTGTACTGCAAATAGGGATAGCTGCTCTTCAGCTTGTCGAACACGGCTCGCTTCATCATCATGAAGCCGGCGCCAGCATAGGACGCAGTGACAAACCCGTTTTCCTCTTCGCGCTCGTGTCCCTCGCAGGCGACGCCGACGAACCGCAGGAACGCATGTTCCAGCGGCTCGCCACCACGAACCCGGGCGATGGCAGCCGCATCCCAAGTGATCTCCTTCAGCGGATACATGCCAGCCACGACATCGTGGTCGAATTCAAGCATGCGGATCACCTGTGCCGGCTCAAATCCGATATCGGCGTCGACGAAGATCATATGGGTGGCATCCGGATCGTCGAGAAACGCCGCCACCAGCGCATTGCGTCCACGGGTGATGAGTGACTCCCGGCCCAGCAATTCGAGCTGCACGCGGATGCCGTGCGCCGCCGTTTCCATCAGCAGCGCACAGGTGCACTGCATATAGCGCTGTGTGACCATTCCGCCGTAGCACGGCGTCGCCACATAAAGCTTCACGGACCGCAAATCAGCCATGGCACCCCTCTTGAAATGGGTGAGATAGCCCGCATCGGTCTTTGAAGTGCGCCAATTCCAGCGCGTTTTGTGACAAGCCGTACGGACACACCGGGGACGCTTACAAGTTCGTACAGCTTTCAGATGACCCCAAAATACTTGCGGGACTTAGCCGGTTCGACCAAGTCCCGCGAGCCGTTGTGGAGCGTCCCCTGGGTTGCAGCAGATCCGCTTCGCTAACGCTTGCGGCCACCCCCGGCAGTCCAATCCTAGAACTGGATACCGTCAACAGCCCCAAGTCGAAGAGAGTTTGCCTCCGTGCCTGGTCGCTGTCCAGATATCGCGGGCTACAATACTCGTTTCAATATGCTTCAGAATTGAATTGTTCGAAGCTGCAGCGAAGAGACTTGAACTGCTTTTCACTTTTACTTTGTTTTATTAGCGTAAAGGCCGAATGCCGGCTGGGAGTTTGGCGACGATGCGGATTTCGGTGATGCCCCGATCGGGGATCAGGCGGCTCACCTGGATCGCCGTCCAGGCCGGGAACGGTGCCCGGACGTAGCGGTTCTTGACCGCGATCATCGGCTCCATCTGGGCCTTCACGTCGGTGTGGAAGCTGGTGATCTCCACGACGTCGTTCCACGACGCGCCCGCCTTGGCGAGGACTTCGCCGATCCGGTCGAACGCGCGCGTATAGGCCGCTTCGAGATTCGGATCGCCGTCCTTCGTTTCGGCGACGATACCCGCGAGATAGATCGTGTCGCCGGTGACGATGGCGTCGCTGTAGCCCCAGTGCTGGCGCCACGCCGGCAACTGTCCCTCTGGAACCACCTTGGCGTCGTCGCGTGCCCCTGCCTGCGCCGCCAGAATCATGGCTCCGAATGCAAGCGCCGCGAACACAATTGCCTTCATCGAATCCTCCCTCAGTATTGCTGATTATTTCGAGACGAGGATCGTTTCGCGCCTGCGTTGCGTCAATGCGGGACACGCAGACGTGAAGTTCGTGAAATTGCCGAAAAGTTCGTCAAAAGAGGATCGCGAATGCACGTTTTGCCGTAACGGAGGGCAGAAAAAATGCGGCACGTCCGTGGCACTACGGATTGATGTTACCGACCATGACAGACAGGTTGCCGCATGTGCGTATTCGTCATGCCTCTTTGCCTAATTAGATGCACAGCCAACACTTATATCGAACGCATCTGAAGGAAAGAAAGAAAAGGAAGAACAATGTCTGTATCTAGCCTGCCCGAACTGGATGCTCTCGTTGCGCGCGTCAACGCAGCGCAAAAGGAATATGCCAGCTTTTCGCAGGAGAAGGTTGATCGCATCTTCCGCGCAGCTGCATTCGCGGCTGCTGACGCCCGTATTTCGCTCGCCATGATGGCTGCCGAAGAAACCGGCATGGGCGTAGTGGAAGACAAGGTGATCAAGAACCACTTCGCGTCGGAATACATCTACAACAAATACAAGGACGAGCAGACCTGCGGTGTTCTGGAAGTCGACCCAGCCGGCGGTACCATGACCATTGCCGAACCTGTCGGCACGATCTGCGGCATCGTCCCCACCACCAATCCGACTTCGACCGCAATCTTCAAGTCGCTGATCTCGCTGAAGACCCGCAACGGCATCGTGTTCAGCCCCCACCCGCGCGCCAAGAAGGCGACGGTCGCGGCGGCGAAACTGGTGCTCGATGCGGCGGTCGCGGCCGGCGCACCGGAAGACATCATCGGCTGGATCGATGAGCCCTCGATCGAACTGTCGAACGCCCTGATGCGCCACCCGGGCGTCAACCTGATCCTGGCCACCGGCGGCCCCGGCATGGTCAAGGCGGCCTATTCGTCGGGTACGCCGGCGATCGGCGTCGGCGCCGGTAACGCACCGGTGGTGATCGACGAATTCGCCGACATCAAGCGCGCCGTCGCCTCGATCCTGATGTCGAAGACCTTCGACAACGGCATGATCTGCGCCTCCGAACAGGCGGTGGTCGTGGTCGACAGCGTCTATGATGCGGTGCGCGAGCGCTTCGCCAGCCACGGCGGCTACATCCTGTCGGGCAACGAAGTCGGCATGGTGCGCGAGACCGTGTTCCCGAAGGGACATCTGTGCCCGAACGTGGTCGGCCAGTCGGCGGTGAAGATCGCCGCGATGGCGGGCATTACGGTTCCGCCGAACACCAAGGTGCTGATCGGCGAAGTCGAAGAAACCAACGAGACCGAAGCCTTCGCGCAGGAAAAGCTGTCGCCGACCCTCGCCCTCTATCGCCGCAAGGACTTCGCGGCCGCCGTCGACGCGGCAGCGGAACTGGTGGCGCTCGGCGGTATCGGTCATACCTCGGTGCTCTACACCGACCAGGACCGCCAGTCGGAACGCGTCATGGCGTTCGGCAAGCGCATGAAGACGGCTCGTATTCTGGTCAACATGCCGTCCTCGCATGGCGGCATCGGCGACCTTTACAACTTCTCGATGGCGCCTTCGCTGACGCTGGGCTGCGGCTCTTGGGGTGGCAACTCGATCTCCGAGAACGTCGGTCCGAAACACCTCATCAACCGTAAAACTGTTGCGATCCGCGAAGAAAACATGCTCTGGCACAAAGTTCCGAAGTCGATCTATTTCCGTCGTGGCGCTCTGGCAGAAGCCGTCAAGGAACTCGCCGGCAAGAAGAAGGCGCTGATTGTCACCGACCACTTCCTGTTCGCCAACGGCTACACCGACGAACTGGTGAAGCTGGTCAAGGGCCAGGGCCTCGAGGTCGATGTGTTCTATGAAGTGGAAGCCGATCCGACCTTGTCGATCGTCCGCAAGGCGGCCGAGAAGGCCAACGCCTTCCAGCCGGACGTGATCATCGCGCTCGGCGGCGGTTCGCCGATGGACGCGGCCAAGATCATGTGGGTGATGTACGAGCACCCGGAAGTGCACTTCCAGGATCTGGCGCTGCGCTTCATGGACATCCGCAAGCGCATCTACAAGTTCCCGAAAATGGGCATCAAGGCCGACTTTATCGCCATCCCGACGACCTCGGGCACGGGCTCGGAAGTTACCCCGTTCGCGGTCGTGACCGACGACTCCACCGGCCAGAAGTATCCGCTCGCCGACTATGAGCTGATGCCGACGATGGCGATCGTCGACGCCAACCTCGTGATGAACCTGCCGAAGTCGCTCACCGCGTTCGGCGGTATCGACGCGGTGACCCATGCCCTGGAAGCCTATGTCTCGGTGCTCGCCAACGAGTACTCCGACAGTCAGGCGCTGCAGGCCCTGCGTCTCCTGAAGACCTACCTGCCGGCGTCCTACAAGGATGGCTCGAAGAACCCGCTGGCTCGCGAAAAGGTGCACAACGGCGCCTGCATCGCCGGCATCGCGTTTGCCAACGCCTTCCTCGGCGTTTGCCACTCGATGGCGCATAAGCTGGGTGCGGCCTTCCACATCCCGCACGGCTTGGCCAATGCGCTCTTGATCTGCAACGTCATTCGCTACAACGCGAACAACAACCCGGTGAAGCAGACGGCGTTCAGCCAGTATGACCGCCCGAAGGCCCGTGCCCGTTACGCCGAAATCGCCGATCACCTCGGCCTCGGCGGTGCGCGCACCGGCGACAAGGTCAACAACCTGATCACCTGGCTGGAAAACCTGAAGGCTGAGCTCAACATCCCGGCGTCGATCCAGGCCGCGGGCGTTGCCGAAGCCGACTTCCTGGCCCAGCTCGACGAAGTCGCCGTCAAGGCGTTCGACGATCAGTGCACCGGCGCCAACCCGCGCTTCCCGCTGATGGCCGAACTGAAGCAACTCCTGCTCGACAGCTACTACGGCCGTCCCTACGTCGACACCTACGACCACGACACCACCGAGGACATCGACACCACGGTCGTGACAATGGTTCGCAACTGATGAAGTAGCGTTTGTTCGCGTCCAAGCCCCCCCGCTAGTCGGACGCGGATCAGCCCCCGGGCAGCAATGTCCGGGGGCAACTTTTTTGTGGGTTGTGCAAAACAAAACGGGCGGCCCGTCAGGACCGCCCGTTCTTTTTTTCCGACAACGTTGGGATCCGCTATTCCGCCTTCGACGGTTCCACCGGCGGCGGCATTTCGGACTGGCCGGCATTGTCCGGCGTGGTGCGGATCGCCCCTGTAGCGACGTGCTGTGCAGGCGTGGGTGGCGGTTGATCGCCGCCAGCCGCAAAGCTGTAGGCGCTGAGGGCAATCACGCCAAACGCCACCAGACCAGCACCGAGCAGCGTTCCGCGCGCTCGAGCCGTGGGGTGTTGGTTTCTGTCTCGCATATCGTCCTCATTTCATTCAGTGGATGTGGAGATAGGCGGCGTGTTTGGCAGCGACATATCAAAAGATGGGTCATATCGGGGCAGAACCACCCCGATTGCGGCATTCCGGCGGCAAAGCGTTAATTCCGGGGAGCGGCGACGCAGATTTGCCTGCGTTCGGCAGACATCGCGTCTGAATTCCGGGCAATGCAGTCCCGATATGCGCGCACCGCAGAGGCGAATACGACGGCCGCTTGCCCCGGCGGCAGAGCGGCAAGGCGTTCGGCCAACGGGCGGCCGATGTCGAAATGCTGATAGTCGATGGGATCGTCCCAGTCGCCGCCCCAGACGAGGAAACCGTTGTCAGCGAAGACGTGGACAATGCTTTCCGCCAGTCCCGCGCGGGCCGGTTTGTTGGGCCGGTCATTGCGGCGGTTGAGATAGCCGGCACCTTGCGGCGGAGCTACCGTGACGGCGGTGCCATCACGGGTGAGATAGGGGTTCTCGACCGGATTGAGATCGATGGCGACACCATAGGCATGGAGCGAAAGCCGTTCCGAGCCTTGCACGACGCGATGATTGAAACCCGAGCTGTTGTCGGCCGCCATCGACTGCGCGTCGTCGCCCTCGAAAGCTTCCATCGGCAGCGCCTTGGCGATCGGGAAGCGGCGTTCGTATAGCTTTGCAAAAATATGGTCTACATACGGTGCCACGGCGTCGAGCACGACCACGATGCCGTCATCATGGGTCCGGCCCTCGAAATCGACATAGGAAAAGCGCACTGCCGCGAGCCGCTCACACGCGACCGGCGCACCGGCATTGAGCACGTGGTGCGCTTTCATCGCGGAACATTGCGACTGATCGACCGGCGTTGCCGCCAACGCGGAGGCTGTCAGCAGAAACAGCGCCGCGATTGAAGCCGCGAACCGGGCTGCCATGGCGCCCTCCTGGACGAGGCGTCAGCCCGCGTCCGCCGCCGGCTTACGCAGCAGCTTGGCCAAAGCGACGTTCTGGCGATGCCACTGGCGAACCGGCACGGCCGGATAACCGGCGACGATTGCGCCGTCGGGAACGTCCTGCGCCACGCCGCTCTTGCCGGCGATCCGCGCGTTCGCCCCGATGGTGAGATGATCGCTGATCGATACGCCGCCTCCGACCATCACATTGTCGCCGATGATCGCGCTGCCGGCGACGCCGGATTGTCCGGCAAAAATGCAGTTGCGGCCGATGCGGACGTTGTGGGCGATCTGGATGAGATTGTCGAGCATCGTGCCGCTGCCGATCACGGTGTCCCCGAGAGCGCCACGGTCGACCGTGCAATTGCCGCCGATGCGGACGTTGTCGCCGACGATGACGCGGCCGACCTGAGCCGAACACATCAATCCGGTCGCCCCTAGGACGACGCCGAATCCCTCGCCGCCGACCACGGTTCCCGCGCCGATCCGCACGCCGGCGCCGATCAAGGCATGGCTGACCGTCGCGTTGCTGCCGATCACGCTGTGCGGACCGATTTCCACCCCGTCGCCGATCACGGTATTGGCGCCGATATGGCACCCTTCGCCGAGGCACACATTCGCTCCGACCACCACACCACGGTCGATCCGGCAACCCTCGCCAACCGACGCAGACGGATGAATGTCGGCCGCATCGCTGATTCCAGCCGCACCAATGCTACGCGGATGGAACATCAGGCCGATCGCGGCAAACGCGAAACGCGGATCGCGCGCAATCAGCAGAGTGCCGCAGTCGTGGCGCTGCTCGGCGAGCTTGGCGGTGGTGATGATCGCACCCGCACGGCTGCAAGCGAAGGCCTCAGCGTGGCGCGCATCGCAGAACACGCTGATTTCATCGTTGGTAGCGGCTTCCAGTGGAGCAATTCCGCGCAGCATAAGGCTCGCCGGCGTCCCCACAGGTAGTTCCACCTTCGCACACGCAGCAAGCGTACCGAGCGAAAATGGCCCACATCTTTTATAAAAGCGGTCGTCCGTCATGCGCTGTAGCCCCAACAATCCGGTGCCCCCACTTTGGCCGGACGATGATGCTGCACGATTTTTCGCTTCGGCGCGCTATCTTTCTTGCCGCGGCGACCTCGAACTGCGGAAAACCCCTATCAGCTCCGGTAGGAACCGTTGATATCGATGTAGCCGTGGGTCAGGTCGCAGGTCCAGACACGCGCCTTGCCCTTACCGAGTCGGAGATCGACCGTGATTTCGGTCTCGAGCTTCGAGACTTCTTTGGTCGCCTTTTCCTCGTTGTACTTCGGCGCCCGTTCCCCCTTGTCGGCAACCAGCTCTTTGCCGAACCAGATGCGCAGGCGGTCGCGGTCGGCCTTTTCGCCCGCCTTGCCGACGGCGGCGACCACGCGACCCCAATTGGCGTCATTGCCCGCCATCGCGGTCTTCACCAGCGGCGAATTGGCGATCGAAAGCGCCACGCGCTTGGCGGCCACGTCGTCCTCGGCACCCTGGACGCTGACCTTGAAGCACTTGGAAGCGCCTTCGCCGTCGCGCACGACCTGAAGCGCCAGATCGAGCAACACTTCGTCCAGCTTCTTCTTGAAGTCGCGCAGTTTGGGGTCGGAAGCCGACCGCACCGGCTTGTTGCCGGCTCTGCCGGTCGCAAACAGCAGCAGCGTATCGGAGGTGGAGGTGTCGCTATCCACCGTGATCGAATTGAACGAAGGCTTCACGCCATCCGCAAGCAAGTCCTGCAGCACTTTCTGCGGCAGCTTGGCGTCGGTCATGACGAAGGCCAGCATGGTGCCCATGTCCGGCATGATCATGCCCGAACCCTTGCAGAAGCCATTGATCTGCACCGTCTTGCCGCCGAGCCGGGCGGTGGCCTTGGCCATCTTGGGATAGGTGTCGGTGGTCATAATGGCCTCGGCCGCCTCGCGCCAGCGATTGGGGGCGCATTTGGCCGTGAGATCCTTCAGGACCGCCGTGATCTTCTCAGCCGGCAGCGGTTCGCCGATTACGCCGGTGGAGGCCATGTAGACTTCATCGGCATCGCAGCCCACCGCGCTTGCGGCAGCGACGGCAACCTCGCCCGCGCCCTTGAGCCCCGCCTTACCGGTAAAGGCATTGGCATTCCCCGAGTTGACCACCAGTGCCCGGGCCGAGCCGCGCGACAGCGCCGCCTTACACCAGTCGACCGGAGCGGAAGCCGCCTTGGACTTGGTGAACACGCCTGCGACCTTTGTGCCTGGATCGAAAACGGCCAGCATGACGTCGGTGCGGTTCTTGTATCGCACCCCCGCCTCCCCGGCCGCCAGCCGTACCCCGTCGAGCGGCAGCAGGCGCGTAAAACGCTTAGGCGCCAGCGGTGAAACGGGATGAATAGCAGTGGGTTGGGTGGAGGCCTTCGTCCGGCCTTTGCGGAGCTGCGTCATTTTAGACTCGCCTTCTTAACGGCGGGGGGGGGTGTGGCCGGAATCTTCAGATTTGACAAGGGGGTGTGGCGTTCTTATCTGTCGAATACGGCCACAGCCGGGAGTCCTTTCCGGCCGTCTGATTTTGCTCGCCCGACAGAGGATTTCCATGCCTGGTATCGACGCCTTCCTGCAGCGTCTGTTCGGTTCCGCCAATGACCGGAAGATCAAGCGCTTTTGGGCCACGGTAAAGGAAATCAACGAGCTTGAGCCTCGCTTCAAGCCGATGACCGACGAAGAGCTCCAGGCGATGACCCCCGCCTTCAAGGAGCGGCTCGCCAACGGCGAAACCCTGGAAGACATCCTGCCCGAAGCCTTCGCGGTGGTCCGCGAAGCGGCGCAGCGCACCCTCGGCCAGCGTCACTTCGACGTGCAGCTCGTCGGCGGCATGGTCCTGCATTACGGCAACATCGCCGAGATGAAGACCGGTGAAGGCAAGACCCTGGTCGCCACCCTCGCCGTCTATCTCAACGCCCTCGCGGGCGAAGGCGTCCATGTGGTGACGGTGAACGACTACCTCGCCTCGCGCGACTCCGACTGGATGGGCCAGATCTACCGCTTCCTCGGCCTGACGGTGGGCGTGATCGTCCACGGTCTTTCCGACGAGGAACGCCGTGCCAACTACGCCGCCGACATCACCTACGGCACCAACAACGAGTTCGGTTTCGACTACCTGCGCGACAACATGAAGTACTCCATCGATACGATGGTGCAGCGCGGGCATTCCTACGTGATCGTCGACGAAGTCGACTCCATCCTGATCGACGAAGCGCGCACGCCGTTGATCATTTCCGGCCCGACCGAAGATCTCACCGAGATGTATCGCAAGGTCGACGCGCTGATCCCGTCGCTGATCCCGCCCAAGCGCCAGGGCAAGGACGTGCCGCCGGAAGAGAAAGGCGACTACGAGCTCGACGAGAAGCAGCGCCAGGTCACCCTCACCGACCAGGGCAACGAGCACATGGTCCAGCTTCTCAAGGAAGCGGGCCTGCTCACCCACGGCGATCTCTACGACATCGACAACATCTCGCTGGTCCACTTCGTCAACCAGTCCTTGAAGGCGCACAAGCTGTTCCAGAAGGACAAGGACTACATCGTCAAGAACGACGAGGTCATCATCATCGACGAGTTCACCGGCCGCATGATGCAGGGCCGGCGTTTCTCGGAAGGCCTCCATCAGGCGCTCGAAGCCAAGGAAGCCGTGACCGTCCAGTCCGAGAACGTGACCCTCGCCTCGATCACCTTCCAGAACTACTTCCGCCTCTACGACAAGCTGGCGGGCATGACCGGTACGGCGATGACCGAAGCCGGCGAATTCATGGACATCTACAGCCTCGAAGTGATGGAGATTCCGACCAATCTTCCGGTCAAGCGCGAGGATTACGACGACGAGGTCTACCGTTCCTTCGACGAGAAGAACGAAGCCGTCATCAAGCTGATCGAAGAGTGCCAGAAGCGCGGCCAGCCGGTGCTGGTCGGCACGACATCGATCGAGAAGTCGGAGCACCTGTCCGATCTGCTCAAGAAGCGCAAGATCAAGCACGCCGTCTTGAACGCGCGCTATCACGAGCAGGAAGCGCAGATCGTCTCCCAGGCCGGCCGTCCCGGTCAGGTGACCATCGCCACCAACATGGCGGGCCGCGGTACCGACATTCAGCTCGGCGGCAACGCCGATATGCGCATCAAGCAGGAACTCGGCGGCATCACCGATCAGGATGAGCTGGCGCGGCGTGCAGCGGAGATCCGTGCCGAAGTCGCGGCCGACAAAGAACGCGTCATCGCGGCCGGCGGCCTCTACATCGTCGGCACCGAGCGCCACGAAAGCCGGCGTATCGACAATCAGCTGCGTGGCCGTTCCGGCCGCCAAGGCGACCCGGGCGCATCGAAGTTCTTCCTGTCGCTGCAGGACGATCTGATGCGCATTTTCGGCTCCGAGCGCATGGACTCGGTGCTGACCCGCCTCGGTCTTCAGGAAGGCGAAGCCATCACTCATCCGTGGGTGAACAAGGCCCTCGAAAAGGCGCAGCAGAAGGTCGAAGCCCGCAACTTCGAAATCCGCAAGCAGATCCTGAAGTACGACAACGTGCTGAACGACCAGCGCAAGGTGATCTTCGAACAGCGCAAGGTCATCATGATGTCGGACGACGTATCGGACGAGATCAAGGAATATCGCGCCACGGTCGTCGAAGAGTTGGTCGAGAATCACATTCCGCCGAAGGCGTATGCCGAGCAGTGGGATGCCGCCGGCCTGCACCAGGAAATCCTCGACATCTTCGATCTCGACCTGCCGATCATCGAGTGGACCAAGGAAGAAGGCATCGCCGACGAAGAAGTGCGCGAACGCGTGCTGAAGGATGTCGAAACCAAGGCTGCCGAACGTACCGCCAACTTCACCGTCGAGCTGATGCGCTACGTCGAGAAGGCGATCCTGCTGCAGACGCTAGACCACCTCTGGCGCGAGCACATCATCAACCTCGAGCACCTGCGCCAGTACGTCGGCCTGCGCGGCTACGGCCAGCGTGATCCGCTCAACGAATACAAGGGCGAGGCTTTCGAGCTGTTCGAAAGCCTGTTGTCACGCCTGCGCATCGACGTGATCCGCCAGTTGATGCACGTTGTCATCAACACCGAGCAGCCGGCCCCGGAAATGCCGCACGACGAGCCGCGCCAGATGATCGCCTCCAAGCCCGAATTCCCGGGAGTCGAGGCTGGCCAAGGCGGCGAACCCGATCCCTATCGCGGCCAGCGTACGATCATGAACCGCGATCGCGACGTCGCGGTCGACCCCAACGATCCTTCTACCTGGGGCAAGGTCCAGCGCAACGCGCCCTGCCCGTGCGGCTCAGGCCGCAAGTTCAAGCACTGTCACGGCGCGCTGGTATAAGCCTCCGCTCACGGTTCAAGAAAAGGCGCCGAAACCCGGCGCCTTTTTTGTTTCTGGCCGGACGTTCGCGCCGGAATCTGCGACCCGGTCGCGATAACCCAGGCCTCCGCAAGGAAATTGTCGGTGCAGAAAGCGATTGCGGCTCACAGCTTCCGTTCGATCCGGCAAGATTTTGCAGTGCGTGCGCTTTTCTTCGAGGTTAACTCGCCTCCGGTCGGAGGAGCGTGGCGCCGCCGTCATCGCCGACCGACGGACCCAGCCATGCCAGGACTGCTCCACAGCAGTCAGCACAACAAATGATAGCAGTCGTTTACCCGTGCGGCGCTTTGTCTTAATCTTGTAGGTGCGGCTGACTTTGCCGCTCGCCGTCTCATGACGGCAAGCCTGGGGCACTGAGGGAGAACCGATAATGCGTCTTAAGACGTCACTGCGCGTTGGCGCAGCTGTTGCGCTGGCAGCAATCCTTGCGGCACCTGCACTTGCAGAATCAATCAAGGAGAAACAGGACAAAGCCAAAGATCAGATTCCGACCTGTTCGCACCGGATCGGATCGGCGGCCATTTACGAGCCGCAGAACCGGTGGTGGGAGCCGCTGGGGCTGGAATCGCCGGAAGCGTTGATCAAAGTGCTGGTGATGAAGTCGGGCTGCTTTACGCTGGTCGATCGCGGCAAGGGCTTCGACGTGGCGCAGCGTGAACGTGAACTGGCGAGCGGCGGACAGCTGCGCGGCGGTTCGAACATCGGCAAGGGTCAGGTCAAGGCGGCGGACTACGTGATCGTGCCGGACATCGTCTCGAAGAATGCCGACGCCAGCAACCGCAATATCGGTGGCCTGCTGGGCGGACTGATCGGCGGCGGAGCTGGTGCTATCGTTGGTGGTCTCTCCCTCAACTCTGCAACGGCCGACGTGGTCCTGACCGTGACCGACGTGCGGTCCTCCGAGCAGGTGGCGATGACCGAAGGCCATGGCTCCAAAACCGATCTCGGTTTCGGCGTCGGTGGCGGCGGCATCTGGGGCGGTGGCTTCGGCGGCATGGGCATTTCCAGCTACCAGCACACCAAGATCGGCCAGGTCGTCACCCTCGCCTATATCGAGGCCTATTCCAAGCTGGTCGGTCAGCTCGGCGGCGCGCCCGACAACGCTTCGGCAGCCAACGAGACCCAGTCCCTCAATGTCGTCAAGACGGGCAACCTCTACAAGGCCGCGAACGGCAAAGGCGGCGTGGTCCGCAAGGTGACCCCCGGCATGATGCTTTATCCCACCGGCGAGAAGAACGGCGTCTGGTGGAAAGTGAAGGACGAAATGGGCAACGAGGGCTGGATCTCCTCGTTGATCTGCGAACTGGCGAAGTAGCGCCAGGCGTCAAACGCTACCAAGGGGGCCTTCGGGCCCCCTTTTCTTTTGGAGCAGGTCCCGCCAATCCGCCGCCACGTAGAGCACTCCAGCCAGGGCCGACAGGTCGACGAGATACAGATAGCGGTAGTCGCAGGCGATCGAGACGATCAGGAATGTCGACGCAAACAGGAAGGACGAGCTGATCAGCGCTGAAACCGCGATATCCGCCGCTTCCCGCCGCCGCAGTAACAGGACCATCACGCCAAGCGCGATCAGCGCGTACAGCCCGTGCGAATAAGCCGGTCCCGGCTTGAAGGCGTAGCCGTAGTCCTTCAGCATCTCGTCGCGGGCGTTCATCCGCTCGTGCATGCCGAGCTCCCTGAGATCGTTGGGATCGCCTTCGTCGCCGACATGGAACGGATGGCACTTCCACACATCCGGCGCCTGGAACACCCAGCGGAACAACACCGCCCGCGTCGCCAGATAATCCCAGGGATGATCCTTGATGCTCTGCAGCCACTGCCGCTGGATGACCGGGGCCGGAGTATCTTCCAGCGCCGCCGCCATCTCGACCGTCAGCAGCGTGTCGTTCTTCACCGGCGACCAGCGCTTGACCGATTGGGTGTGCAACAGATGCGCCGTCGCCGGGGCTTCGCGATCCAGTATCGTCACGCGGACCGCCGGATCGCGGTGCACCATGCCGACGATGTCGTAGTACTGGAAGACCTTCAGCTTCTCCTGCCGTCCGTCGTAGGTGTCGGCGCGCAGCTGCAAGACGGCATTGGTCGCCACGGCCAGCACTGTCACGACCACCAGCAGTACACCGCCGCAGAGCCATGCCGTGCGCCGGTTGCCCCAGAGGATCACTACGACAGCCACCACGGCGAACGGCACCACCACGGCGCCATTCTCGCGCAGCAACACCGCCATCGTCAGCAGCACCGCCGAAGCAGCCAGCAGAACGGCGCGGCCGCTCCAGCCGCAGCGTTCGAGAAATGCCATTGAGACGAACGCCGCCAGCACCACATTGGCAAACATGGCGTCCTTCCAGAGCACGGCCTGGGTCAGGACGAATTGCGGCAGGACCAGCATCACGGCCGCTGCGGCGACGGCCAGCCACGACACGCGCTTGGGCAGCCACAGCACGGCGATCAAGGCCCCGAACACCAGTGCCATATCGAGCCCGGTGAACCAAGCCGCGATCGGCCCCGGTAGGGTGTCGAACACGCCGAGCATCCAGCTAAGGATGGCCGGATGCCAATTGGAGTATTGCTGAGAGCGTGCTTCGACCAGCTGGACGAAGGAGTCGAACTCCATCGAGCCGGGATAATTGATCAGGTAAATGAGCAGCCCGCCAAGCGCGACCACCGCCGTCGCGACGAGACGCGGATTAATGGCGGACTTCCAGCGCATCACGGGCCCCTCTCCCGCGACAGATCACTTCAGATCGCGGCCGATAGCGAGGTATTTCTCGCGGCGCTGGCGCTTCACGTCCTCGGGCGACATATGGGACAGCTCGCCGAGGGCGCGCGAAATCTGGTCGCCGACGGTCGACATCGCTTCGTCCGGGGCGCGATGAGCGCCGCCGATCGGCTCGGGAATGATGGCGTCGATGATGCCGAGGCCGGCGAGATCCTGGGCGGTCAAGCGCAGCGCCGCCGCCGCATCCTGGGCCTTTTCGGGGCGCCGCCACAGAATCGAGGCGCAGCCTTCCGGCGAGATCACCGAATAAACCGAGTTCTCCAGCATGAAGACCTTGTTGGCCGTGGCGATCGCCACTGCGCCGCCCGAGCCGCCCTCGCCAATGATGGTCGCGATCATCGGCACGCGCAGATCGAGGCACGATTCGATGGTGCGGGCGATGGCTTCGGCTTGGCCGCGGTCCTCGGCGGCAACGCCGGAATAGGCGCCGGACGTATCGACCAGCGAAATCACCGGCAGGCTGAAACGGTTGGCCAGCCGGAACAGGCGCTGCACCTTGCGATAGCCCTCCGGCATCGCCATGCCGAAATTGTGCTTGAGGCGCGATTTGGTGTCGTTGCCCTTTTCCTGGCCGACCACGGCGACCGCCTGGCCGCGGAAACGCGCCATAGCGGTGATGATCGCGGCATCCTCGCCGAAGGCGCGGTCGCCGGCCAGCGGGGTGAATTCATCGAACAGGTGTTTGACGTAGTCGTTGAAGTGCGGCCGTCCGGGATGGCGCGCCACCTGCACCTTCTGCCACGGCGACAGCCGCGCATAGGTCTCTTTGACGAGCTGATCGGCCTTCTGCTGTAGGCGGCCGACGTCGGCATCGATCTGCATGGTCGGATCGTTGGCGGCGAGCTGGCGCAGCTCGACGATCTTTCCTTCCAGCTCGGCAATGGGACGTTCGAAATCGAGATAGGCGTGCATCGGTGACCTCAAGAAGCGGCGGAAAGTGGCAATGTCAGCCGATCAAGTCAAATCCGCCGCGGCCGCCCGGTTAAGCGGCTAAACCATTGATTGACATAGGCATATGTCCGCTTACCGGCCGTACAGTCCAGTACCCTGACGGCAATGAGGCTGTTTCCAGGAGAATGTCACAGTCAAGAGGGTTTTTGCAGGCGGCTACGGCTTTTGCCGCGGTTCTGGAATCCCTTGGGCGGTGCGGATGACGCCAAATACGCCGACATGGAAGGCGCCGGACCACAGCATGCCCACCAGGGAGGCCGATTTCGGTGTCGGATTGTCGTCCGGAACGGTCACCAGCGTCCAGACCGACCAGTCCTTCACCACAGCCACATAGAGCAGGATTATCGACGAGCGGTCGTCCACCGTCGCCGCGAACGCCTCGCCTTTGGCTGCCGGCAATAGAATGCTGCTGACCAGCCCCAGGCTTTTGGCCTGCGGATACTGCTGCATGATGAAGTTGTGCATGCTGGCGAGGATCTTTTCCACCGGCGTCGTCTCGCCGACTTTGGTGGCGACCAGCTGCGTGGTTTTGGTGCCGTCCGCCGATTCATAGTCGCAAATGCCATTGTGCTCGGGCGGCGGCGACGCCGTGATGACGAGCTTGGGCAGCGGCATCATCGGCAAATTATCGCCCGGACAAACCAGGCCGCTCGGCTTGTGCCTGAGCGCGCCATCACCCAGCGACTCCCAGGTCGCGGCGGCCTCCGGGGTGGCAGCGAGCACCTTCTCCGATGCGGCCCGAAGCTGCGCCGTCCGGTCTGGCGTTGCGGCAGAAGCCGCTGATACGGCTACCAAGACGACCACAATGAATGGAACGATACGCATGACATCCCCCCCGGCTGCGCACACGCCCTTATAGCACATTCCGAACGCCGGCGGTCGCCTCTTCCGCAGTCCCGCACCCCTTTAAATACGCCAAAAGGCGGAGGTGACTTTCCGCCCTTCGCAAAAGCGTTGGCGCACGGCACGCCCCGATTAAGGAACGCAACGACGGCACCGCCGCTTCTTCCCTCGGCTACCTGGCAGACGGCATTCGGCGAACCGGCCGCAGTCACTCGACTGTCGCGCTCAGGGGCGGAAAACCGAAAGCGCTCAACGGCACATAAGCCTGTCCGTCAAACCGCGAACGCGCGGGCGCATCCTTCGCCGGTATGACTTGTGCAAAAACCGCGTACAAGATCTCCTCGGCCGCGAACGTTTTCGCGCGCCTTTGGCTTGGCCTCACTCCACAAACAACACGCGTCCGAGATGGGAAGTTGTGCTGACGATTTCAAGCCAATGCGACAATCGCTGCGTTCTTAAGCGCGAGAAGCAAACGCAATAATTTCCGGAAGATGGACAAATGAAACGCGTCACAGGATGAACAGAATTGGTGAAGAAGCAGCGCGAGCGTGTCTATCCCACCTTCTCCGACTTCACGTAATCGATGAAGGCGCGCAGCGGTTCGGGGACGAGGCCACGGCCGGGATAGTAGAGGAACGGACCCGAAAAACGCGGCCACCACGGTTCGAGAATGGGCGTGAGCGCGCCGCGGGCGAGATGCGGACGCAGCCAATCCTCGAAATGATAGACGACGCCGGAGCTCGCGATGGCGGCATCGACCAAAAGATCGGAGCCGGCGCCCAATTGCACGATCAGCGGCCCGGAAGGATCGATGTTGATCACCTCGCCGTCGCGCTCGAACTCCCACGGATGCACCGCACCACCGGCAAAGCGTCCTCTGAGACAATCATGATCCAAAAGATCGCGCGGATGCTCCGGTCGGCCGCGGCGCTTCAAATAGGCAGGAGATGCGGCGGCCGCGAAACGCTGCGTGCGCGGGCCGATCGGCACCGCGATCATGTCCTGCTCCAGCCGCTCCTCGTAACGGATGCCGGCATCACAACCGGCCGCAATGACATCGACGAAGCGATCCTCCGCGGTAATCTCGAGGCGGATATCCGGATACGCCGCCAGAAAGCCCGGAACGATGGCGGGAAGCACAAGCCGTGCGGCGCTGATCGGAACATTGAGCCGGAGCGTACCGGCAGGCCGGTCGCGGAAACTGTTGACCACCTCCAGCGCCGATTCCACTTCTGCAATCGCCGGGCCGAGACGATCGATCAGGCGCGCACCGGCTTCGGTAGGAACCACACTGCGGGTCGTCCGATGCAAGAGGCGCACACCCAGCCGAGCCTCCAGCCGGCGAACCGCCTCGCTCAATCCTGACGCGCTTTGACCGAGCAGACGCGCCGCATCACGGAAGCCGCCAGCGCGCGCCACGGTCAAAAAGGCATTCAGGTCGGCGAGATCAGGTTGCATTGTCCAAAATAACGTACGAGCCGTGCAGATTGTGCCTATTTTCGCCCAATCGGACAACTCCTATCTCAACGCTGGTTTCTTCACGAGGTTGATCGATGCGTTATTCCGACACTTTCAAATTGGCCGGACACACTGTGCGCCGGATGGGTTATGGCGCCATGCAACTCGCCGGACCCAATGTGTTCGGACCACCAAAGGACCGTGGCGAAGCGATCGCCGTGTTGCGCGAGGCCGTCGCCTTGGGCGTGAACCATATCGATACCGCGGACATCTACGGTCCGCATGTCACCAACGAGATCATTCGGGAAGCGCTCCATCCCTATTCCGACGATCTCGTCATCGTCACCAAGGTCGGCGCCCGGCGCGGCGACGATGGCGCGTGGATTCCGGCGTTTTCCCGCGAGGACCTGACGCGATCCGTGCATGACAATCTGCGCAATCTCGGGCTCGATGTGCTTGAGGTGGTCAATCTGCGCAGCATGTTCGACACGCATGGCCCCAAGGAAGGCTCGCTGGACGAACCTCTCTCCGTGCTGGCCGATCTGGAGCGACAAGGCCTGATCCGGCATATCGGTCTCAGCAATGTCACGCCCAAGCAAGTTGCCGACGGCCGCCGCATCTGCGAGATCGTGTGCGTGCAGAACCTTTATAACCTGGTCCACCGGCCCGACGACGCCTTGATCGATGCATTGGCCGGGGACGGCATTGCCTATGTGCCGTTCTTCCCGCTCGGCGGCTTCACGCCGCTGCAATCTTCGGCCCTGTCCGATGTTGCCCGGCGGCTTGGCGCCACGCCGATGCAGGTCGCTCTGGCCTGGCTTTACCGCCGCGCACCGAACATCCTTCTGATCCCTGGCACCTCATCGCGGACCCATTTGCGCGAGAATCTGGCGGCGTCCGCGTTGACTCTATCGGACGATGTCATGGCGAAGCTGAACGCCATTTCCGAGGGCTCGTCGTAACAAAAGGCGGCGGATGACGAAGGGGGCTCGTGCGAAGTAGCCCCCGTTCGTCCTTGCGCGCTCTGCGTTACTAGAACTCCGTCCAGTCGCCGGGTTCTTCGGCGGGTTTGCGGGCGACGGCGGCTTGCGTGCGCGCGGCGGGGCGCGTCGCGGGAGATGTCGCCACCGGACGAGGCGCGGGGCGCTTGGCGGCGGCGGCAGGGGCCGCGAAATGCGTGTCGCCGACCGAGAAAAATGCCACCAGTTCGGTGAGCGCCTTGGTCTCGCCGGCCATGTTGCGGGCGGCGGCGGTCGCCTCTTCCACCATCGCGGCGTTCTGCTGGGTCACCTGATCCATCTGGCCGACGGCCGAATTGACTTCTTCGATGCCGATCGACTGCTGCTCGCCGGCTTGCGCCATTTCCCGAACCAGACTGTTGATCTGCAAGACCTGCTCGATGATGCTCTTCAGGGCTTTGCCGGTTTCGCCGACGTATTTCACGCCGTTATCGACATGCTCGCTCGAGGTGTTGATCAGCGACTTGATCTGCTTGGCCGCTTCGCTGGAACGCGATCTCGTCGATGACGCCGATGATGTCGGTGATCTGTTTCGCCGACTGGGCGATGGCATCCATGGCGCTGACCGCCGTCTCGACCACCTGCCCGCCGTTCTCGGCCGCATCCTTGGCTCCCGCAACGCTGTGCGAAGCGTCCTTGGCATTGACGGCGGTCTTTTTGACCGTAGCGGTGATTTCCTCGAGCGCCGCGGCGGTCTCTTCGAGCGCGGCCGCCTGCTGTTCGGTACGGCGTGACAGGTCGTCGGACGCCGCCGAAATCTCGCCGGCGTTGTTGTCGATCTGATGCGTCGACACCAGGACCATCTTCACCGTGTCCTGAAGCCGGGTCATCGCGGTGTTGAAGTCTTCCTTCAGCTTGGCGAAGGCGCCGGTGAGATCGGCGGTGACGCGATGGGTGAGGTCGCCCTTGGCGAGATAGTCCAGGCCGGTGCCGATCGACGAGACGATCACTTCTGTCTGCTTCTGCTTGGCCTCTTCGGCCGAAGCAAGCTGGTTCTTGAAACCGGTCATGGCCTCGGCCAGCGCGCCGATCTCGTCCTGCTGATCGGCATTGGGGACATGGACGGCGAGATTGCCGCGTGCCAGTTCACCCATCGCCTCGGTCATGCTTTCCAGCGGTTTGGAGATGGCGCGGATCAGCACGATACCGGCGGCGGCGCACAGCGCGGCGGCAAGCGCGATGGCGATGATGATCCACACGCGGGAAGACAAATAGACATTGTGCCCCTGGATGCCCAGGTCTTCGCCGCTCTTGCGATTGAGTTCGACGTCTTGTTCAACGCCGTTCTTGATGACCGTGAAGACGTCGCGCATCTCGTGGGTCAGATACGCCACGCCACCTTCCTGGCCCTTCGCCTGGAAGATTTCGATCATCTTGTCGTCCATGGGCTTGTATTGGTCCCAGGCCGTCCGGATCGTCTTCGCCAATTCGCGTTCTTCGGGCGACGACACCAGCTTTTCGTATGAAACCAGCGCCGCTTCCGCGGCATCGCGATCGCCGATGCGAAGCTTAGTGTCCTTTTCCCGCTGCGCTTCCGGCACCATCAGAATGGAAGCCTGGAAAGAGCGATAACGGGTCGTGTGATACTGGAACTTGCCGAGATAGCTGATCGCCGGCAGCCTGCTGGCGCGCAGATCGTAGGCGGCATCGTCGATCCGCGACAGGCTGTTGATGGCGAAAAGACCGAGCGCCAGCGTGGTCACGAGAACCACGACGAACGCGCCGATCAGCTTCTTGCTGACGGAAAGATCTTTGAAGTTCATGGCTGCGATTCCAATCCCTGAACGCCGCACCGTCGCGGGGCTTCTTGGGCAGGCAGGATCACCCAGAAATGGCTAAGATGCTGTATAGAGCGCGCCGCCGTGCCGGGACACGAGCAGGATGCCATCCACCGCGCAGATGCGGGATAATTTGTTTACACACCAAACACTTGTCGCTTACCGGCGGCGCACGCGGGTTGGCCGCAGCGATCGATCGTGCGCAACAGCAATGATCAGGGAAAACACGTAGAGGAGGCTGTGCGGGGGAAAAAGAGGTTCACGCGGAGTCGCGGAGATATCCCTTGTGTCATTCCCGGCCGAGCCAAGGCGCGTAGCGCCATGCGAGGGGCGCCATAGCGCCAGCGTATTGGCGGAACCCAGGTGCTTGAACAATTTCGCTCTTGAAGAACGAGCGAGGATCATCCCAAGCAGCGTGCCATTTTCTCCACCTGGGTCCCGCCAATACGCTGGCGCTATGGCGCCCTTCGCTGCGCTTACGCTTGCTCAGCCGGGGATGACAGATGGGGTGTGCCCGCGTGAGGCAGAACGCATCCTCCGCACCTCCGCGTGAAACCTCATTATCATCCCGCGCGCGTCCGGGATGACAGATCGGTGCACCCGCATGAAGCAGAAAAGAGCGGCGATGCACTCGTAGCGAGCAGTCGCCCGGCGCGGAAATGCTGCGTTGCGTTTGCGGCGTTCGCCCCGCACACTTGGGGCGGGTCGGATTCGAGGTGCGATGTGAGACGGGGTTTTGCGTTGGCGGTGGCGGCGGCCATGGTGCTCGGCGTTGTAGCGGGCATCTTTGCCAACAACACACTTGATCCCGCCCAGATCAAATCGCTGGCCTCGGGACTTTCGATCGTCACCGACCTGTTCCTGCGGTTGATCCGGATGATCATCGCGCCGCTGGTGTTCTCCACCCTGGTCGCCGGCATCGCCCATATGGAAGGCGCCGCCCATGTCGGCCGCGTCGGCGGCAAGACGCTGTTGTGGTTTGTCGGCGCTTCGCTCTTGTCGCTGGTGATGGGGCTGATGCTGGTGCACTTGTTCCATCCCGGCGCCGGACTCGCCCTCGCCCCGCCCACCGGCGAATTGGGCGCCATCACCGCGGCGCCGTTCTCGCTGAAGGAGTTCCTCACCCATCTGGTGCCGGCTTCGATCGTCGACGCCATGGCGAAGAACGAGATTTTGCAGATCGTGGTGTTCTCGCTGTTCGTCGGCACCGCGATTTCCGCCATTCCGGGACGCACGCCCGCCGTGGTGGCGCTGACCGAGCAAGTCGCCGCGATCATGCTGAAGGTCACCGGCTATGTCATGCTGATGACGCCGCTGGCGGTGTTCGCGGCGCTGTGCTCGACGGTGGCGACGCAAGGCGCCGGGGTGCTGCTCACCTATCTGCGCTTCGTCGGCGGCTTCTATGCGGCGCTGCTGATGCTGTGGGCGGTGCTGCTGTCCGTAGCGGCCGTGCTGCTCAAGGGACACATCTCGAAACTGATCGGCGCCATCCGCGATCCGGTGCTGCTGGCGTTTTCGACCGCGAGTTCGGAAGCCGCATATCCGCGTTTGCTGGCGGGTCTTGAAAGTATCGGCCTGCCCAAGCAGATCGTGAGCTTCGTGCTGCCGCTGGGCTATTCGTTCAATCTCGACGGCTCGATGATGTATTGCACCTTCGCGACCCTCTTCATCGCGCAGATCTACGGAATCGAACTGACGCTGGCGCAGCAGGTCACGCTGCTGCTGTTGCTGATGGTCACGAGCAAAGGCATGGCGGGCGTGCCGCGCGCCTCGCTGGTGGTGATCTACGCCGCCCTGCCGCTGTTCCATCTGCCCGAGACGGGGCTTTTGTACGTGCTGGCGGTCGACCACTTGCTCGACATGGGCCGCAGCGCCACCAACATCGTCGGCAATTCGGTCGCGACGGTGGCGGTGAGTAGGTGGGAGAAGAAGATGGTGGGCGGCGGATAACGAGGTGCCGCATTCACTTCCTGTCATCCCGGCCAAGTGCGCCGAAGCACGAAGGGGCACGTACCTAAAGATAGCCAGAAAAATGCGAGTGCGTTGCAACTACCACTTAATAGACATGCCCGCCAAACGATAAAGCTATACTGTTTTCACATCGAGTTGGGGAGCTACTCATGAATGTGAAAGCGCTTGTTGTAGCGAGAGTAATTGGGGCCAGTTTGGCAGCATTGCCTATTTGCATTTGCGCCCACGCTGGTGAAATTGGTACTGGACTCTCAAGCTGTAAAATCAACGACATCCTTTTGGGCTGTAAATGGAAGCCGACAAATTGCTACAGACCATCTCCGCCTATTTTCTTTTCATACGGCAAAGACGGATATAACTCATCCGTTGATGCGTACAACATTTACGTACACCACATGCAGGAATATGAAGATTGCATAATCGCAGAGGGTAAGCGCGATATCACAGACAATTTTCCAGACTTAGTGGCAAAAAGTGCAAAGAAAGAAATTGAGGATGCCAACCGCGAAGTCAGTCGCGCTCGTTCTCAACTCGAATTGATGCGGTAGCGGTGGTTGTTCCGCCGCCTCGTCATCCCCCCTTCGGCGCCTGACGGCGCCACCTCCCCCGCTATCCTTGGTAAGTGCGGCTGGCGGTTCGCGACTCCGCGGGGGAGGAAAGATATGTTCTAGATCTCCATCACCTCGGCCGCGCCGACGCCCAT
This sequence comes from Alphaproteobacteria bacterium, assembly GCA_023259375.1. Taxonomy (GTDB): domain Bacteria; phylum Pseudomonadota; class Alphaproteobacteria; order Micropepsales; family Micropepsaceae; genus Rhizomicrobium. Next base: position 56,134 of record JAHFQC010000009.1, on the reverse strand, counting down.
GGCGCCGAGGGAGGCTTCCAGAACGGCGTTGCGGAACTGGCCGGGATTGGCGTCGGCGGCGTAGAAATTCGGCTTCAGGACTTCGCCGCTGCGTAGCATGAGACCCGCCAGCCGCGCCCGGTCGAAGCGCGCATGCACCAGGCGGGTGCCGTAGAAGCTCGCACCGCTGAGGTCGGCGCCGGTGAAATCGGCCCCGCGCAGATCAGAGCCTTCAAAGCGGGCGCCCTGCAACTGGCAGTTGGAGAAATCGAGGCCGATCCCCGTCACGCCGCGCAGATGCAGGCCGATCAGGCAGTGCCCGGAAAACTGGCCCGCCAGCGGGCGCAGATCTTCGCCGTCGAGTTCGGCGGGCGCACCCTCACGGCCGTCGGTCATCACCCATTGCTGATGCAGCGTCAGCCGTTCCGCGAGCGTGCCGGCTTTGGCCTTGGCGGCGGGCGAAACGTCGACCACGCAATCGGCTAGCGCCTCGGACGGGACGTTCAACTCTGCCACATCCATCAGCACCGCGCCGACGAAACTGGCATTGGTGATCTCCGCCCCGCGGAAACTGACACCGAGCAACAGCGCGCCGTCGAAAATCGCGCCATCCAGCTTGGCTTTGCCGAACGAGGCGCCCTTGAGCGAGCAATAGCTGAAATCGACATGACCGAGCCCGCTGTTGCGATGGTCGATCATCGAGACGCCGGCCGCGTCCATGATCATCATGGTTGCCTTGCGCAGATCGGCATGATCGAGCGCGGCGAACGAGAGATCGGCACCGCGGAACGACGCGCCGCGCAAGTCGGCCTGCAGCAGCTTGGCGTTGCGCAGATTGCAGCCGGAGAGGTCGGCGCAGAACAGGCTCGAGCGGGTCAGATTGGAACCGTGAAGATTGGCGCCTGAGAGATCGGCACCGGCGAAGTCGATTTCGTCGAGCCGGCGATTGGCCAGCACCGCGCCTTTGAGGTCGGCGCCCTTGAAATTGGCGCGCGCGCCACCTCGGCCGGTCACGAAACGCTCGTGATTGGCCAGCATACGCGTGAGTTCGGCGGGCTCGTATTTTACCCGGCCTGCACCCATTCCTGCCATGAAACTGTCCCCAACCAGTCGATCCGGCCCTGGCCCCGTGTATCAAGAATCGAATTAGGAAAAGTAAAGATTAGAGCAATTCGATGCGAAGGTCCCGCTCCGCACCGGCTCTATAGCCGAGCAAATCTTGCGCAGCGATGAACCGGCCGAGCGCCGTTTCTGCGAATCCGAAGCAGATCAAATTTACCGACAGTCAGCGCGGCCGCTTGCGCGCCAGCGGATGGGCGGCGGTCACGGTGGCCGTCAAGCGGTCGCGCGCGACGTGGGTGTAGATCTGGGTCGTAGCAATATCGGCATGCCCCAGAAGGGTTTGCACGCTGCGCAAGTCGGCGCCGCCTTCCACCAGATGGGTCGCAAAGGCGTGGCGCAGGACGTGCGGCGACAGCTTGTCGGGATCGAGCCCGGCCTCGACTGCCAGTTCTTTGAGCATCTGGTGCAGCCGGCGGCGGGTCAGATGGCTTTCCACCCCGCGTGACGGAAACAGAAAACGCTCCGCCGTTTTGCGGGTCTCGCCTTTGGGCAGGAAATTTTCCCGCACCGCGAGCCACGCGGCGATGGCCTCGCGCGCGGCGGGATTGAGCGGCGCTAGACGCTCCTTGCCGCCCTTGCCTTTGACCAGCATGACGCCGTCGCGGTTCTTCACCGCCAGCAGCGGCAGCGTCACCAGTTCCGACACGCGCAAGCCGGAGGCGTACAGCATCTCGACGATGCATTTGAGGCGAACGCCCTCCTCGCTCTTGGCGGCGCGCACGGCGGCGGCCGTCAGCAGCGCATCCATGTCCTCGCGGGTCAGGACTTTCGGCAGCGGCCGGCCGCGCTTGGGCGCATCGACCGCCACGGTGGGATCGTCGCCACGGATTCCGTCCGTATACAGAAAACCGAAGAACTGCCTGAGGCTCGACAGCTTGCGTGCCTGTGACGACCCCGCCATGCCCGAGGCTGACAGGCTCTGCAGGTAGTGACGAACCTCGTCGCGGCCGCACGCCTTGACGCTCAGCCCGCGCGCCGCCAGCCAGCCACAGAAATCGCCGAGGTCGCGTTCATACGCGGCCAGGGTGTTGGCGGCGGCGCCGCGCTCGGCACTCATCATGTCGAGAAAACTCTCGACCAGAGCGGCACTCATCGCGCCGACGCCTGCGGCGCCGGAACGGGCAGCGGCGGCGGCACGTATTGCGCCAGCGCCTCGATGGCCAGAACGTTGGCGGCCTTGTCCTCGTTCATTTCCCGCAGCAGCCGCACGAAGGTGATGGTCGCGTCCGGCGTCAAATTCTTGAGGCCGTAGGACTGCACCATGCTGGTCAGCATCAGGATCGCTTCGCCGCGCCGTTCGGGCGTGCCGGCGATCTGGACCAGCGTGCGCATCTGGCCGGGACCGGGATGAACGCCCTCCCAACCGCCGGATTCGGCCTGCACCGCGGCGGCTTTGGCTTCCGGCGGCATCGTTTGATTCATGACATCGAACAAGCCCAGCGCCAGCGCCTTGTAGGCACGGTCGGAATCGGGATCGGCCGGGTTCTTGCCAAGGCCGATGGCGAAGGCCTTGAGATCGCCCTGCACCGCCGCAATGCGCTGCGGATCGTTGGAGGCGAACGCCACCAACACTTTCATCACCGGATCGCCGGACGTCCACGCCGCGGCAGCATCGGACTTGCCGGCCAGCACCAGTGCCCGCACGAACGGTCGCGCATAGGCCTTCAGGCCCGCGGTGGGCTTGATCGCGGTGATGACATCGGCCTGCAGCGAGGCTGCGAGCGAACTGAGCTTGTATTTGTCGCCCAGCGACAGGGCCAGGGCCGCCAGTTCCGCTTTCGCAGCCGGACGGTTTTCGATGGTGGCGGCGCGGCGCAACACCACCTGCCCCATGAAGAACGGTAGATTGGCGGCATCGCCGGCGGCTTCGGCGACCTTGCCGAGCGGCAGATCCTGTGCATCGGCGATCTTGATCAGTTCGGCGGACGATGCGGCGCCGGTGGAGACGATCCGCTCGGCTTCCTCGAAGCGGGCCCGCGGCGGATTGCGGCTGTCGCGCATCGCCAGCAGATTTTCCGGCGTGCCCATGGTGCGGGCGATGGCTTCAGTGACGGGCAATCCCGCCTGCTGCAGCAGGAAAATGTGCATCGCGGTCGGTTTGGCGATAGCGCCGGGCGCCAGCGGCTTCTTGGTCCGCACGCTTTCGACCAGCGTGTCGTAGGCCGGGTCCTTGTGACCTTGCGCCTTCATCACCTGATGGGTGAGTTCCGCGGTGGCGGTATCGCCCGTGACCTCGGCGCAATAGGCGCGAAGCTGCATCCAGAATTGGTCGCCGCCGTTCTGGCGCGCGGCGGTGGCCGGTCCGCAGGCGTCCTGGGCCCGATTGGCGATCAGGATGGCCTCGGCCTGTACGCGCGAAAACGCATCGTCGTTCGGAACCTGCGCCTGGGCCGCAATCTCACCGGCCTCGCGGATCAGTCCGGCATCGAGCAGACGCTCGATGCGGGCGGTGACGAACGCCTTCTTGGCTTGTCCCGGAGGGGCCGGCGCCTTGGTCAGCACGGCACGGCGGACAAGACTGCGAAGCACCCGGTCGCCCGACACCAGCGGCGCCTTGGCCAGCAGCTTTTCGGTGTTGGCGCGATCCGAACCGCTCCACAGATGATCGCCGAGACCGCCGTTGGACGAATCGAGCGTGCCGACCGGCGGGCCCTCCGGGGAGCCGAGCGAACCGACTTCCACCGGTCCGGTCAGGTCCTTCGGCGGCGGCACGTACGGTTGGACGGGCGGCAGCGCCGATCCCTGTTCGACGGCGCCGGGCGTCAGCGTTTGCGGCGCACCGGACGCCTGACCGGGATCCTGCTGCGGTTTCGGGGCCGGCGGTTTCTTCGGGTGATCGGGCGGATCCTGCGTTTCCTCCGGCGGATAATCGTCGGGGCCCAGGACGGGCGGCTTGGGGTCGTACCATTGCGCCATCGCGGGCACCACCAGCGCCCCCAATGCCACCGCGCACAGTAACTGCCTAACTCGGGAACCTGTCATTGGAGATTACCTGCTCGAATTCATGCTGCTGGGGATGGACCGACCCGCCGTAGATAGCGAGCGCCACAGCTCCCGCCAGCACCAAAATGCCGACCAGGATCAACAGCCATGCCCCTACCCCCAGGCCTTCGGATCTGCCCATACCACGCATGCGCTCTCCTTACCATTTCCGCAGCGATTCCGCGGGTTTGCCGATCAGAATCCCACTTTCCGGCTAGCGGAGAAACTATAACCCGTGTAATGCGGAGTTTATGGGGCAGCTGACCAAAACGATAGCACTAGTCGGAATGATGGGGGCGGGAAAAAGTTCGATCGGCCGCCGCCTGGCAACTCGCATGGCTGTGGATTTTTTCGATGCCGACAACGAAATCGAAGCCGCCGCCGGACAGCCTATCCCTGAGATTTTCGCGACCTATGGCGAAGCTGCGTTCCGGGACTGTGAACGAAAGGTAATTTCGCGCCTGGTGGCCGAGAAAGCGCCGCATGTGCTGGCGACCGGGGGCGGTGCCTTCATGTCGGCGGAAATCCGCGAGCAGTTGAAAGCGAACACCGTCACCGTCTGGCTGCGCGCCCCGCTTGACATCCTGTTCATGCGCGTCAAGCGCAAGAGCAACCGGCCGCTGCTCAAAACCGCCGATCCGCGCGGCACGCTCGAAAAGCTGCTGGCGGAACGCGAACCGACCTATGCTCTGGCCGATATCACGGTCGACAGCCAGAACGCACCGCACGAAATCGCCGTCGAGCGGCTGATGACCACACTGACCGAAACCAGGATCTGGGTACCATGAACGAACGCATCACAATCGATCTGGGTGCGCGCAGCTACGACATTCATGTCGGCCCCGGCATGCTGGCCGAAGCCGGAAAGCTGATCGCGCCGTTCGCGCGCGGGCCGCTGCCGGTCGTGACCGACGCCAATGTCGCGTTCCTCCATCTCGACCGCTTTCTCGGCGTCCTGGAAAACGCCGGACTGGAGCCGCATCCGATCACCGTCGATGCCGGCGAAAGCACCAAAAGCTTCTTCTGGCTGGAAAAGCTGATCAGCGAGCTGACCGCCACCGGCGTCGACCGCGGCGGACTGGTGGTGGCGTTCGGCGGCGGCGTGATCGGCGACCTCACCGGCTTTGCCGCCGGCATCCTGAAGCGCGGCGTCTCGTTCGCCCAGGTGCCGACGACGCTGCTGAGCCAAGTGGACTCCTCGGTCGGCGGCAAGACCGGGATCAATATTCCCGAAGGCAAGAACCTCGTCGGCGTGTTCCATCAGCCCAAGGTGGTGATCGCCGATACCGATGTGCTTGGCACCCTGCCGCGGCGCGAACTGCTCGCCGGCTATGCCGAAGTGCTGAAGATCGGCGCCGTACGCGATGCCGACTATTTCGCCTGGCTGGAGCAGAATGCGCCCCGCGCCCTGCATGGCGAGCACGACGCCATCGTCCACACGGTCGCCCATGCCTGCCAGATGAAAGCGACCATTGTCGAACACGACGAACGCGAGAAAGGCGAACGGGCGCTGCTGAACCTCGGCCATACGTTCGGCCACGCGCTGGAGACGGCGACCGGATTCTCCGACCGCCTCTTGCACGGCGAAGGCGTCGCCATCGGCACGGTGCTGGCGTTCCGCCTTTCGGCGCAGCTCGGTCTGTGTTCGCCGGAAGATGCGGCGCGGGTCGAAGCCCACACCAAGGCCATCGGCCTGCCGTCGGCGATTGCCGACATCCCCGGCGAACGCCCGAGCCCCGACGTCCTCCTCGCCGCCATGGCGCACGACAAGAAGGTCAAGGACGGCAAGCTGAACTTCGTCCTCGCCCACGGCATCGGCAACGGCTTTGTCACCGACGAAGTCCCGGTGGACGCGGTGCGCGACGTGGTGAGCTGAACCCACCAATAAGGTCACGCGGAGGCGCGGAGAGGTGCAGTTCTCTGCCCCCGCGCGTGGGAGGATTTCAGCGTTGGTATGTAACGCGTGGGGGAAGTGGCGCGAAGCGCCGTAGGGGGCTTCATTCCGACACGAACCACGCCCCCCTTCCCGGCTCCGCCGGACTTCCCCCACGGTCTTTGTGCCAGCGACGAAAATCTTGCGCCCGCGGGGGCAGATAAAGCGCGCCACTTCGCTCCGCCGGGGATGACATTCTTTGTTTGCTCCGCGCATCGCGAATATACTCCGTGCGTCGCTAGAGGTTCGCCATGGATACCGTTCTCATCGTCACGATCGCTGCCGTTGCCGGGCTTTTGTGCCTGTCGGCCTTCTTCGCCGGATCGGAGACGGCGCTGACCGCCGTATCGCCGGGCAAGATGCATCAACTCGAAAAGGACGGCTCCGCCGCCGCCGCGTTTGTCAACAAGCTGGTCGGCAATCGCGAGAAGCTGATCGGGGCGCTGCTGCTCGGCAATACCTTCGTCAACATCCTGTCGTCGTCGATCGCGACCTACGTGCTGGAGGACCGCTTCGGCCATAACGCGGTGGTGATCGTGACGGCGATCATGACGGCCGTGATCCTGATCTTCGGCGAAGTGCTGCCCAAGACGTTGGCGATCGCCCGTACTGACCGCTTCGCCCTCACCGTGGCGCGGCCGGTTCAGATGGTGGTGGCGATCCTCGGACCCATCGTCAGCGCGGTGCAGAAGATCGTCTGGGTATTGCTGCAGCTATTCGGCGTCTCCGGCAAAAACAAGGGCATTGTCGCCGACGAAGTGCACGATGAAATCCGCGGCACCGTGTATCTCCGCCACGAGCAGGGCTCGGTCGAACGCGAAAGCCGAGACATGATCTCCGGCGTGCTCGACCTGCGCGACCTCACGGTCGGCGATGTCATGACCCATCGCAAGAAGATGATGACCATCGGCATCGACCAGCCGCGCGAAGACATCGTGCGCGAACTGATGGCCTCGCGCCACGCCCGCGTGCCGGTGTGGAAGGACGAGCCCGACAACATCGTCGGCGTCTTGCGCACCCGCAATCTGGTGCGCGCGGTGCTGGCCAACAAGGAAGCGTTCCAGCACCTCGATTTCGGCGCCCTGACCTCACCGCCCTGGTTCGTGCCCGAAACCATGAAGGTGGAAGAACTGCTCGAAGCCTATCGCGAGCGACGCACCCATTTTGCGCTGGTGGTCGACGAATACGGCGTCATCATGGGCCTCGTGACGCGCGAGGACGTGCTCGACGAAGTGTTCGGCCGCATTCCCGACGAACAGGCGCCGCGCGTGCCGCCCGGCATCCGCCCGCAGATCGACGGGACGTATCTGATCGAAGGCACCACGCCGATCCGCGATCTCAATCGCGAACTCGACTGGAACCTGCCCGACGAAGAAGCCACCACCATCGCCGGCCTCGTCATCCACGAAGCCCGCACCATCCCCGAAGTCGGCCAGCGCTTCGCGTTCTACGGCTTCAAGTTCGAAGTCCTGCGCCGGCAGAGAAACCAGATCACCGTCCTGCGCGTGGTCCCGCCCGGCGGCGTGGTGAAAGCGGAACCGGCGGGGGGAAAGTAGAGACTGCGCGGTTTCTGCCTCGATGCGTCGGCCATCCTTCTCTTCGATAACGATTCAGGTACAATGGCTTGCCAACGTGGGGGACGGGGGCCATGCGCGCTATAATGGGCTTGAGTGTTATTATCCCGCTGGTCGGAACCGTTGGTTGGGCCGAAACGCCTCTACCGCTGTTCACAGCGTTCAAGCAGATCTGTATCGAAACGAACGCTCAACCTGTCGCGGCATTAGCTGCCGCCAAGGCGATGGGTGCGATTGAGGAGCCGCAGCTTCCCACTACGGCGGGCATTCGCTTAACATCATGGCATCTGGACAACAAAGACCGGAGGCTGAGCGGAGACGTAGGGACGATCGAAATTCCTGCTCAAGACGGGAAATTATGTGAAGCCCTTCGCACTTGCACCGTTCTCAGCATCCCTGACGATGGCGGCAGCGTGGACGAGCTCCGCTCCTGGGCCCCCGTTGAACCAAGCGACCGTTGGGGAGGGATGACGGTGTATCGTTATCGCGCGGCCGATGTCGTTCGCCGACCAGCAACCAAAGCATACGTACCGCTGCCTTCAGGAAGCGACGTCACAATAAAAACCGCCCATACTCCCGGCAAATACACTTTGATGACGACTTCGATAATGGTTCCGTGCATATCGAAGCGCGACCAATAGGCGGCTAAGCTTCCCCCGGCGCTTTCGTCTCCAGCTGCAGTGCATGGACCTGCGTCAGCAGTTCGTGGGAGAGAACGGCGTAGATCCGGCGCTGGCGTTCGACGCGGCTGAGGCCGGCGAATTCCGCGGCTACAATTTTCACGACAAAATGTGTCTCGCCGCCGTGGTCGTGACCCAGATGGCCTTCGTGGCTTGCGCTGTCGTCGATCACTTCAAGTTGATCCGGCGCGAAAGCGGCGGTCAATTTCGTCCGAATTGTGTCAGTCATACCCATTGCGGCATGAAGCCGGGGGGAAAACCTTCTGTCAAGCGCTTCGTTTTCTTGTTTTTTCACGAACGAACTCCATAATCCTCCCATGACGAAAACGGGTTTCACTTCGCGGTTCAGACAAAGCATCCGCATCAAGCCGGATGTTGTCGAAAAGCCAAAGGTGCGCCCTTGCGCGGTCAAGGGATGCACCGGCGAAGGTGCTTATAAAGTGCCCAAAAGCCGGGACCAGATTTCCGAGTATCTCTGGGTTTGTCTCAAGCACGCCCGCGAACACAACGAGAAGTGGGACTATTTCAAGGGCATGACGGAATCCGCCATCGCCCAGTTCCAGGAAGAAGCCTCGCTCGGACATCGCCCGACATGGCCGATCGGCAAGCGCGCCGCGGGTGTGAAGGGCGAAAGCGGCCCTTTTCACGGCTCTTTCCGGGTCGAAGACGATCTCGCCGTGTTTGGTGACGACGCGGAACCTAAACCCCGACGTCCTGAACGGGTATTAACCCGTTTGCAGAGCCAAGCATTCGACATCCTCGACCTCGAACCCAGCGCAACCTTGAACGAAATCAAGGCGAGGTATAAGGAACTCGTAAAGCGTTTCCACCCCGACGCGCATGGCGGCGACCGGGGCACCGAAGAGCGACTGAAGCAGGTAATCAAGGCCTACGGCGTCCTTAAAGCGTCAGGCATTGTCAGCTGACGACGGCGCGTTCGGCGCCCTCACCTCTTCCACCGCGGCGGAACTGCCGGACCCAAGCAAATGACGACTGAGACTGAAGGCCTCGATCCCTCCTTGAAGCCCGACACCACCTTCGATGTGAAGGCGACGTTCGGCATCGAGGCCAAGATCAAAGTACCCGGCTTCTCGCAAGCCACCCAATACGTGCCCGATCTCGATCCGGCCTACCGCTTCGATCGCGATACCACGCTCGCCATTCTTGCCGGCTTCGCGCACAACCGCCGCGTCATGATCCAGGGCTATCACGGCACCGGCAAGTCGACCCATATCGAACAGGTCGCCGCGCGCCTCAACTGGCCGTGCGTGCGCATCAACCTCGACAGCCACATCAGCCGCATCGATCTGGTCGGCAAGGACGCCATCGTCCTCAAGGACGGCCTGCAGATCACCGAGTTCCGTGAAGGCCTGTTGCCGTGGGCGCTGCAGCACCCGGTGGCGCTGGTGTTCGACGAATACGACGCCGGCCGTCCCGACGTGATGTTCGTGATCCAGCGCGTGCTCGAAGTGCAAGGCAAGCTCACCCTGCTCGATCAGAACCGCGTGATCCGTCCGCATCCGGGGTTCCGCCTGTTCTCGACCACCAACACCATCGGCCTCGGCGATACCACCGGCCTCTATCACGGCACGCAGCAGATCAACCAGGGCCAGATGGACCGCTGGAGCATCGTGGCGACCCTCAACTATCTCGCCCACGATACCGAAGTGAACATCGTGGTCGCCAAGGTTCCCGCCTATGCGACGCCGGAGAAGCGCAAGAAAGTCGACGCCATGGTCCGCGTCGCCGATCTGACGCGCAACGCCTTCATCAACGGCGATCTCTCGACCGTGATGAGCCCGCGTACTGTCATCACCTGGGCCGAAAACGCCGAAATCTTCGGCGATGTCGGTTTCGCGTTCCGTCTCACCTTCCTCAACAAGTGCGACGAGCTCGAGCGCGGCACCGTGGCCGAATTCTATCAGCGCGCCTTCGGTGAAGACCTGCCGGAAAGCGCCGCAAAGGTGCTGGTGGCGTGAATCCCAATGACTCGCCGACCGAAGACGTCAAACGTGCCGTCTCCGGCACGCTGAGGGCGTTGGCGGGCGAGCCGGAACTCGAAGTCTCCTATGTCACCGAGCCGTCGACCTGGTGGTCGTCGGTGGTCAAGTTCTTTGCCGGCAACGGACCCAAACGGGCGCAACTGCCGGCGCCGTCGAAATCATTTTCGCCGAAGGAACTCGCGATCCTGCGCGGCACCGCCGATGCGCAGGCGCTGAAGCTCGCCTATCACGACGACAAGATCCATCGCGCCAACAAGCCGATGATGCCGGACGCCGCGGCGTTGTTCGAAGCCGCCGAGCAGGCGCGCGTCGAAGCGATCGGATCGTTGGCGATGGAAGGCGTCGCCGCCAATCTCGCGGCCGGGCTCGAAGCCCGTGCGGCCCAGCGCGGCCTCGCCAAGGCCCACAGCCGCAAGGAAGCGCCGCTCGCCGACGTGCTCGGCATCCTGGTGCGCGAGAAACTTACCGGCGCCCCGCCGCCGCCCTCGGCCAAGGCCGCCGTGGAGCTGTGGCGCGACTATGTCGAGAGCCGCGCCGGCAAGACGCTCAACGATCTGCTGCCCGCACTACGCGATCAGGCGGCGTTCGCCAAGCAGACCCGCATGGTGCTGCGCGACCTCGATCTCTACGAGGAAGGCGAGGAGAACGAAGACTCCGAGCAAGGCGGCGAAGAATCCGAGAACGCCGAACAGAACCAGGAAGGCGGCGAAGGCGAGGATTCGCAAGGCGAAGGCGCCACCAGCGATGCCGAACTGCGCGAAACCGAAGGCGAGACCAGCGATCAGGCTGCCGCCGAGCAGCGCGCCGACGACGCCGAGATGGGCGACGCCGAAACGCCGGACGAAGGCGTCAAGCCGTGGCGGCCCGACCTGCCTGACGGCGACAGCACCAACTGGGACTACAAGGTCTACACCACCGAATTCGACGAAGTCGTCCACGCCACCGAACTGTGCGACCCGGAGGAACTGACGCGGCTGCGCAGCTTCCTCGACCAGCAGCTGCAACAGGCGCAAGCCGTGGTGGCGCGGCTGGCCAACAAGCTGCAGCGGCTGTTGCAGGCGCAGCAGAACCGTTCCTGGGATTTCGATCTCGAAGAAGGCCTGCTCGACTCGGCGCGACTGACCCGCGTGGTGATCGATCCGATGCAGCCGCTCGCCTTCAAGATGGAGAAGGACACCGAGTTCCGCGATACCGTGGTGACGCTGCTCTTGGACAATTCCGGTTCGATGCGCGGCCGCCCGATCATGATCGCGGCGATGTGCGCCGATATTCTGGCGCGGACGCTGGAACGCTGCTCGGTCAAGGTCGAGATTCTCGGCTTCACGACGCGGGCGTGGAAAGGCGGCCAAGCCCGCGAGAAGTGGATCAAGGCCGAAAAGCCGCTCAATCCCGGCCGTCTCAACGACCTGCGCCATGTCATCTACAAGAACGCCGACGAGCCGTGGCGCCGCGCCCGTAAGAATCTTGGCCTGATGATGCGCGAAGGCCTCTTGAAGGAAAACATCGACGGCGAAGCCTTGATGTGGGCGTTCAGCCGCCTCGCCGCCCGGCCCGAACAGCGCAAGATCATGATGGTGATCTCCGACGGCGCCCCGGTCGACGATTCCACGCTGTCGGTCAACAGCGGCAACTATCTCGAACGCCATTTCCGCAAGGTGATCGACTACATCGAGAACCGCTCGCCGGTCGAACTCGTCGCCATCGGTATCGGCCACGACGTGACCCGCCATTACAGCCGCGCCGTCACCATCGTCGACGCCGAACAGCTCGGCGGTGCCATGACCGACCAGCTCATCGGCCTTTTCGCCGAAGAAGCTGACCGCCGCAAAACCCGCCGCGGCGGCAAGCGCGCCCACAAGCGCGCTTAGCCGTCAGAAGCGATACGAACCGCCCGCTCCGATCACAACCTGCTTTTCCCGAGCGCTAAGCCTCGTTCCGGTCGATACCCGCACATCCCAGTTTTGTCCGGACGAGATGTCTAGAGCGGCCGTTGCCGCAAACGCTGTAATGGCTGGTTCAGCAAAGGACGGGTAGTAGCTGCTCTCCGGATGACCATTCAGCTCGAGTGCGACGGCTTGATCAGCCTCGTTTAGTTTCTGCTGCATACTCATGCGCAGATGCGGAACAAGATTCACACCACCGGCAGTCGTAAACGAACGCTGCAGGCGCACACCGAGTTCGCCGCGGACCGAGGTAAAGTCCGTAGACTGCTGCGAATACCCAAGGGTTCCTACACCCTCTTCGGCCATCGCTTTCTGGTGCACGTCAACGATACTGATACCCGCCAATGGCACTACCGAGCCGCCGAACAAACTGACCCCATATTCCGCTGCGCCCCCATAGGTATAGCTATCGGGGCTCCCTTCGGCGATACCGAACGATCCTAGATCGCGGCGACTGGAAGCATTATTGATTGTACCGAAGAGGCTGGCTCTGATCTCGCCAAGCCATAACGGTGCGGAGCCCGTCACCGCACCTGACACAGAGCTGATAAGGGCACTGCCCCAACCCTGAGAGACCGTCACCGAGGTCTGGTTGAACGATACAGCAAAGCCGATAGTTTGACCGCCTGCAAAAACGGCGTCGAGGCCCGCGATTGCGCCAGCCCGCTTAAACTTGAATGCATTTGCCTCGGCCGTATTGGTATCGAACCATCCCATGCCCCCGAAGCCGCTCCCCCATACACACCAGCTCTGACCAGATTGACAGGAGGTGCGATGGTCGAGCAGCAAACCGTTGAGCGCATGACCGCCGTCCAACGCAGCCGAGATCACATCACCATAGATCTGCCCTGCTCGGCGGGCCTCGACGGTCAGCACAACGGCATTGGACAGATAGTCGACCGCATAAATGTCGGACGCGGGATCTGAGACCGCAATGGACGAAAACTGCCCGACAATCGTTCCGGCCGTCAAAATGCTTTCAGATGCCCACGGGGCCATGCCTGGCGCAAGCGTGATTGCGAGTTTGCCGGCGAGGGTCGCCGTATGGGTGACATTAAGTGCGGCGCTCCCGTTCGGCTCCACGTTGATGGCAAGCGTACTGTCGGAATTCTGCGTGTAACTGCCGACTGTCAACGTACCGACGGATCCGCCGGGCCTGACTGTACCGGCCCCACTGATCGTACCGAGAACCTGTCCATGACCGCTCAGAACCGCGCCAGCCGCCACAGACACGTCGCCGGCGAGCGTCGCAGTAGGATGAGCGGTGTCGCCGACTTCGAGCGTGCCGGCAAAGACTGTCGTCAAACCCGTGTAAGCGTTCACACCGTTCAACACCAACGTGCCACTGCCGGTTTTCTGTAATGTTCCGGGTCCTTCCATCTTGCCGGACAGTAGCAACACTCCGGAACGGTCGATAATGAGCGTTCCTTCGTTCTCAACGTCTCCCACGATCGAACCCGATGCCCCGCCAGTGCCAACTTGCAGTGTGGCATCACGATATATTCTCGTACCGCCGGTATACGTATTGTCACCGGAGAGAACCATTGTGCCGCTCTCGACACTGAACGTTCCTGAACCTGAGATCACGCCCGCATAATTTCCGCCATTTATGACGATCAAGTCCGAACGCCCATTGAGCAGCGTGTTTCCGCCCAACGAACCACCACCGAACAGAGACTTCACTCTTGCCCAGGCCAAGTCTTCAAAAACGAGACTGACATCACTCGCGTTATTGAGCACGATGCTAGATACGGTCGATAGACAGTTTAGCTCAGGGTAACAACTATCCTGCTCGGGAACTTCCAGCGTTGCATGTTCAACGATGGTATCACCTGAATAGGTCTTTGAGGATCTAATTTGATAGAATTCCTGGCCGAATATGTAAGTGCCGCCGCCCCGCAATATGACGCTGCCGGTACCGCCGATCTCAATGTCGACGTAGTTGGTGCCTGACTGATTATAGATCAGCGTACCGTCATTCGCGACGGCATAATCGAGTTTGCCGGCGGTTCCGCCGTCCCCGACTTGCAGTGTCGTACCGGACTCAACGATGACAGTCGCTACGGCGGTTCCTGTATAAATCATCGTGCCGCCGCCAGTCACATAAACCGCCCCCCCTATTGTCGGCGACGGCCGCAGAGCAAAGCCTGTGATGGTTCCAGCATAAGAGTAGGTACCAGAGCGATTGAATACGACTTCCCCGAGATTCAGAATATAGACATCGCCAGCAAGGGTCCCGCTATTTCCGCCATTGCCGATCGACAACGTACCGAGTACGGACGTTACTCCGGTATAGGTGTTTGTGCCGGTTAGGATCACATTACTACCAAAAGCACTGAAATTCAAAAAAACATAGCCAGCGCCTGAAACATCTCCGCTGAGCATGATCGTCGAAGGCCTCCCCGTCCCAATTACGAGATGGCCGTTATTGACGACATCGTCCGACGTAGAGGCCGCGATATTGTACGTCTGGCCGGGCGCGATATTTATCGTTGCCCCCGAGGCATCAAGCGATGTCGAAAGAACCGCGGCCGAAGCTGTAGAGAGCAAGATTGCGAGCATGTTTGAACGGCGCATAGTGTCCCCCCTTTGATACGCCCGCGCGCTGAACCGACTGTGCCATGTATTGCACGGCGAGCAACGGAACGCGCGCCATCATCAATTACATTAAATGCTTCGGGCGCAGCTCTTACAACTGAACGTTCACTGAGCGGCGCGCGCTTTGCTTTTTCGTGTACTGTTCTGCAAATGATATTCAGTGCATCTGCCATCATGTTTGTTTGCAAAACATCTCTGCCTAACTATTGGAAAATTGGCTTGTAGTTGCGAAACAATTGCGCCGATGACCTTGGCCCACCCATCCACCACGATCATCATCGTTAATATCGAACAGCTCGGCGGCGCCATGACCGATCAGCTCATCGGCCTTTTCGCCGAGGAAGCCGATCGCCGCACAACCCGCCGCAGCGGCAAGCGCGCCCGCGCACGTTGACGTGAGAAACTTCGACCGAAGTTAATCGGTTTGCAATACTGACAAAAAAGTATCCGGCCGCAGACACAAACCGGCCCGACTGTCCCCGTGCAGCCACCATTCCTGATTCAGGGGACCTTTATGATGCATCTTCGTTGTCTTGCGCTCGCCCTCCTCGCCTCCGCGGCGGTGATGACGCCCGCGCCGGCCGCACCGATCAAGACCGTGTTCTATATCGAAATGGAGAACCACAACCTCACCCAGCCGTCCGGCATGAGCGATCCGCAGGCACTGAAGAACAATCCGGCGGCGCCCTATCTGAACAGCCTGATGACGCCCGGTAACGCCAATGCCAAGCAGACCTCGTGGGCGAGCAATTACCAGAACGTGCTGTCGAACACCGGCGCCCACATCCATCCCTCGGAGCCGAGCTATATCTGGCAGGAAGGCGGCAGCAATTTCGGCGTCGCCAACGATGCCGATCCGGCCAAGAACAGCGCCGCAGTCGGCCATGCGCCGTGCCTGTCGTGCGCGCTGCAGGCCAAGGGGCTGAGCTGGAAGTCGTACCAGGAAGATATCGATCTCAAGACCACCGGCGGCCAGAACGCCACCGCGGGCGACCGCACCACCAACGGCGCGATCAACGGCAACGGCTCGAACCTCACCAGCACCGTCGCCGCGAAAAGCGATTGGACCGTGCCGCTGGTCAGCTTGCGCGGCACCTCGGCCGATTACACCAACGCCTATAACGGCAGCCATCAGTACAATTTCGCCACCAAGCACGACGGCCATCTGTACTTTGACCAGACCAACGGCATCAGCGATCACAGCGTCAACGGCGGCGTCACCACCAATGCGGCCGGGACCGGCACGCAGGATGCCGCCAATCCGCTCGCCGGCCGCTATGCGCCGCTGCAGCAGTTCGCCGCCGACCTCGCCAGCAATTCGGTGGCGCGCTACAACCTGATCACCCCGGACCAGTACAACGACATGCATTCCGCCCTCGACGGCGGCTTCGATTACAAGGGCGTGCATTACGACGGCGATCAGGCTGCCATCGCCGCGGGCGACAATTTCCTCTCCCAGATCGTTCCGATGATCATGGCGTCGCAGGCTTACAAGGATAACGGCGCGATTGTCCTGTGGTTCGACGAGACCGAAGACGGCGACACCTCGGCCTACACCATCCCCGAAATCGTCATCTCGCCGCTCGCCAAGGGCAATGCCTACGAGAGCAGCCAGTACTACACGCACACCTCCGATCTCGTGACGATGGAAGAGCTGTACGGCCTCGGCAATGCCGTGCCGCGCGATCCCCGCGACACCGCGCCGGTCAACGACTTGAGCGACATGTTCAAGCCCGGCGCGATTTCGGCGTCGGAAGTTCCCGAACCGGCGAGCGGTCTGCTTCTCCTGACCGGCCTCGGCGCGTTCGGATTCTTCGCTCGCCGCCGCAAAGCCTGACGGCTCCGGGCGCTTGACCTTCTTCCAACCCGGGCGGACAAATTCAAAATCCGTCCGGGGAGGATCTCGTGAAATTCCGCTTTGCGTTCGCATTCGCCGCTCTGATTGCGGCCACAACGGCAGCGCCCGCCGCCGAATTGAACTTCAAGCCGATCAACGGCAACGGCCTCTATGCGGTCGGTGAAAAGGTCGGCTGGGTGGTGACGCCCGCCCCTGGCGCGACAGCGAAAGCGCTCTACACCTACACGATCCGCGCCAACGGCTCGGCCGAGATCGGCAACGGCACGCTCGATATTTCCAAGGGCAGCGGTGAGATAGCGGTGACCCTCGATAAGCCCGGCATGGTCTACGTCACCATCGACCGCGCGCCGGTGCCCGGTCCGACGCCCGAGGAAGCCGCCAAGATCAACGCCACCCTGAAAGCGGTGGTGGCGAAGAAAGACAAGGCACTGAAGCCGATCTTCGCCAAGTATCCTGACCTGTGCCTGATCTCCGAGCCGTGCGCGGCGACGACGCCGGTCACCGGTCTGCCGCCGATCCTGTCGCATCTGGCGATCGTCGGTGCCGCGGTCGAGCCGTCGAAGATCGCACCGAGTGCTCCGGCCCCGGCCGATTTCGATGCCTTCTGGGCGGGCAAGCTGGCCGAGTTGGCGAAAGTGCCGGTCAATCCGGTGTTGACCGAAATCCCGGCGCCGGTGCCCGGCATCAAGTTCTACAAGGTCAAACTCGACAGCCTGAATTCGCACGTCCAGGGCTATCTCGCGGTGCCGGACAAGAAAGGTCCGTTCCCGATCATGGTGCAGTACCAGTGGGCGGGCGTGTATGCGCTGATCCCGTGGAACTGCGCCGTCCGCGCCCAGGCGGGGTGGCTGTGCTTTAATGTCGATTCCCACGACATGGCGCCGGATAGCGCCGACGGCGCGCCGCAGGGGTATCCGGCTGTCGGCAACACCTCGCGCGAGACCTCGTATTTCCTCGCCATGTATCTGCGCGACACCCGCGCGCTCGATTGGGTGCGCTCGCTGCCGGAGTGGAACAAGAAGACCGTCGTCATCACCGGCACCTCGATGGGCGGCCACCAGAGCCTCGTGACGGCCGGTCTCAATCCCGGCAAGGTCACCGCGGTGCTGGTCAACGAGCCGTCAGGCGGCGACACCCAGGCGGCGTTGCATGGCCGTCTGCCGGCGTATCCCAATTGGGCGGTGGACAATCCGACGGTGGCGGCGACGGCGTCCTATTTCGATACGGCGAACTTCGCCCCTAAGATCACGGCGCCAACCCTGGCCGCAATCGGCTTCATCGACACCGTCTGCCCGCCCGCCAGCATCCTGTCGGCGGTGAACCGCATTCCGGCGCCGCACGAGATCATCCCGATGCCGGAATCGGAGCACAACAACTTCACCCCCGACAAACAGTCGGCCTGGCTGCAGCGCTCCGAGGAAATCTTCGCCAGCCTGCTCCACGGCGGAACGTTCGTGCCGGATGAGACCGTGGCAAAAGGGAAATAGAAATCACCTCCCCACAAGGGGGAGGTAGAAAAGAAAAGGGGGCCTTGCGGCCCCCTCTCCCCACACCCCCCATAAAGCTCAGTAGCCGCCGAAGCCCGCCACCGGCGGCACCATCCGGCGCATCGCCCAGAACGGAATCAGCAGCAGCAATCCTTCGCCGGCGATCAGTCCCATGTAGGTGACACAATCGGCGAGCCACGACTTGCCGGTGCCGGTATAAAGCACGGCGAAGAAGATGGTCGCGAACACGATCGCGGCGGTGAGAAAGCCGAACAGCGGCGCCGTCCACCAATGCGGACCGCGGGCACCGTCGAAAGTCACGATGGAGACAAAGCTCGCCAGGAAGAAGGCGCTGCCGAACGCCGCCGTCTCGCGCACCGTAGGAGCCGAATCAAGCGGCACGATCTCAGCCAGCGCATCGCGGGCGAACAGCACCAGAGTCGCCATCAGCGCCAGCCCCGTCACCACCTGCGCAAAGGCATAGGCGGGTCCGTAACGCCGGTTGGTCAGGAAGACACAATAGAAGCCGAGCGGAACCAGGACGTAGGCTAGGCTCGTCCCGAAACCGAACAGGTCCACTTGGGTATCGCGATAGAGGAACGTCGCCGTCAGCCAGGCGCACAACACCAGCGTGCACAAGAGCAGTCGCACCACCGCCCCGACCGCGGCGCCGGCCTTCTCCAGCCAACTTTCATGACGACCATAGCCGTACGCTCCCATATAGGGAGCATCACTGGCTGTTCTTAACCGGTAAGGCCCCCGCTCTGCGGAAGCCATGTTCAGGCCGCCAATCCGGCCCGTGATCACATCACGCCTAAACGCCCGCACCTTGCCCACCACACCCCGCGGCCAGCCGTTCGGCTTGGCCTATTTTGAGACAGTACGGGAGAATTGTTGCAGGTGCTATGCCGTTTCGTTGCCGAAACAGAGTTTACAGCGATTAAAAATTAAGGCGCGAATAAGGCTAGGCGGCCGCAGCGGCAGTCTTTTTTGCGATCGCACGCTTCAGGCGAAGCGCCCGCGGCGAAAGGGTCGCATCCTTGGCCTTGAGCAGGAAGGCATCAATGCCGCCGAGCCGGTCGATGGTGCGCAGGGCATTCATCGAGATCTTCAGCTTGACGGTCTCGCGCAGGGCGTCGCTGGCGAGCGAAATGACCTGCAGGTTCGGACGGAACACCCGCTTGGTCTTGTTATTGGCATGGCTGACATTGTGGCCAACCAGGAGGGTTTTTCCGGTCAATTCGCAGCGGCGAGACATGGCATTATCCTCGGGGCATTAAGTCTAGGCTCCGTGAGGCCCAACCCCACGGATCATTCGTAAAGAGGCGCTCTCTTAATTGCGCAGGCGCCCTGGGTCAAGTCGGAAGCGACAATGGGCGCAACCGGCCCCATCCGGCAGCCCTTTGGCCCACTTAACGAATTTCTCACGTAGCCATCGTTCGACAAGGCCGACCCGGTCATTATAGAACCTCGGGGCGCGGCAAAGTTGCCGCGGCCTGGATTTTTGGCACGAATTTGCGGAAAAACCGCGGCCGGAACTGGCGAGTGATCCCGATGCACCTGCGTACAGCCTTGATTGCCTTGAGCCTTGTCACCGTACCCGTTTCGCAGGCCTGGGCGGCCGGCGGGGCCTCGTCGGAGCCCGCGGCGGGCGGCGGCAGCATGCAGCTCGCCATGAGTCTCTACGCCGCCGGTCTCGGCCTCGGTCACGTCGACATGGACGCGCGCTTCACCGGCGACAAATACCGGGTCACTTCCAACCTCGAGACCAGCGGCGTGGTGAACGTGTTCTGGAAATCGCAGATCCAGGCGACCTCGTCGGGCAAACTCGACAAGAAGTCGATGCAGGTCGCGAACTACGATTCCTTCTACACCGGCCACAAGGCCAATCATCAGGAAGTGGCGCTGACCTACGAGAACGGCGAACCGGTGCGCCTCTATGCCAACCCGAGCTATCCGACCACCGGCTACGAAGTGAAACCGGAAGAGAAGAAAGGCACCTTCGATCCCTTGAGCGCGGTGGTCTATATCGCTTCGGGCGTCGGTGCCGAACCGGGCAATCCGTGTGCGGTCAAAGCGCCGGTGTACGACGGCCGCCGCCGCTACAATGTCAGCCTCACGAAAGTGAAGCCGGTCGACATCAAGATGGATAACGGCCTCTACAAGGGCCCCGCCCTGCTCTGCACCATCGAGTACAAGCAGATCTCCGGCTATAAGCCGCGCGTTCTGCACGACACCAACTTCCCGTCGATCAATGTCTGGATGGGACTGTTCCCGAGCAAGGAAGCGGGCCGCACCCTCGCCGTCCCCTTACGCGTCTGGGCCAGCACGCAGTACGGCGTGATCGCCGCGGTGGCGTCGTCGCTGAAGATCGACGGCAAAGCGGTCCAGTAACAGCCGCAGCCTCTTGCAGGCATAATGCGAACACGGAATACTATCCGACGGGCATAAGCCGGGGGGCTTCCATGAAATTCTGTTGTGTCGCGGGCGCTTTCGCGCTCGCCGGATTTGTCGGCGGTGCCACCGCACAGGGTGTTTCACCGCCGCCGCCCGTCGCGGCTTTCGGCGCGCTTCCGGCGATGTCCAGTCCGTCGCTGTCGCCCGACGGCAAGCACCTCGCCCTCATCCAGTCGCGCAACGGACGGCCGGTCGCAACGGTCTGGACGCTCGATCCCCCAGGCAGCGCGCCGGTCATCATTCCGTTCGAAGAAGGCTTCATCGTTCACGCCCAATGGGTGAACGACCGCCGGCTGATGCTCACCATCAATCTCAACGCCGGAATCTGGGGCAGCGGCCCCGACGCTTGGTATCGCGGCGTCATCGTCGATGCCGACGGCCAGAATCCCACGGCGTTGTTCAACAACATCGAAGACAAGCATCTCGTCAACGGATCGACGGCGACCGTCGTCGATCTCGCTTTGAACGAACCCGACAACATCTACATGCCGCTGTGGGCCAATTACGGCATGATGACCGCTCCCGACGTGCGCAACCGGCTTTTTCGCGTGAACGTCAATACCGGCCGCGGCACCATGGTCGAGAACGGCACCAACAAGACCGAGCGTTTCGTCATGGACGGCACGGGCAATGTGCTGGCGCGCATCGACGAGACGACCGAGCCCCTCCGGGATCATTTGATCGCCTATAACGGCGGCAGCTGGCACGAAGTGGCGTCGATCGATGCCTCGTCGGGACAAGGCTATGGCATTGCCGGGCCGTCGATGGATGCCAAATCGCTGGTCCAGGGCAACGTGCTTTCGGAGCGGACCGGCACCAAGGGGCTGAGCCTGCTGTCCTTGAGCGACGGCAAGCAGACCGATCTCTATTACGATCCCCTCTACGACGTTACCGGCGCGCTCAGAGACGTGTGGACCGGCCGCGTGGTCGGCGCGTCCTACATTTCGCATGCGGCCAATGAGGTCCTTTTCGATCCGGCGCTGAAGCAGGTGCACGACAAGCTGGAAGCGGATTTCCCCGGCATGTCGGTGCTGCTTCAGACCTGGGATGTCGTCCGCAACAAATTCGTGTTCAGTGTCGAAGGCCCACGCCAGCCGATGATATTCTATCTCTACAACCAGCAGGCCAAGACACTACAGAAGCTGGGGCGGACGTATACCAATGTGACGCCGACCGATCTGGGCGAAGTCCGCGTCTATGACTACACGGCGCGCGACGGCCTCAAAATACCGGCGTATCTGACGGTGCCGCCCGGCAAGGAGGCGAAAAAGCTGCCGGTCGTGATCCTGCCGCACGGCGGACCGCAAGCCCGCGACGACATGGATTTCGATTGGCTGAGCCAGTTCCTCGCCAACCGCGGCTATGCCGTTCTCAGGCCCAATTTCCGCGGCTCCATCGGATACGGACAGGCGTTCGAAAAAGCCGGTTACGGACAATGGGGCCTGAAGATGCAAGACGACATCACCGACGGCGTGAAAAAGCTGATCGCCGATGGCATCGCCGATCCTAAGCGCATCTGTATCGCCGGCTGGTCTTACGGCGGTTATGCGGCTCTCGCCGGCGGCGCATTCACGCCCGATCTTTATGCCTGTGTCGCTGCGATGGCGCCGGTCACCGACCTGAACGCGCTACTGGCCAAGACCGGCGGCCAGGACTCTTGGCTGGGTTCCGCCGAGCGGATGTATATCGGCGACCGCTGGAAGGAAGCCCAGAAACTGGACGACGTTTCGCCCGCCAAGCATGCCGACAAATTCAAGGCTCCGGTGTTCTTGATGCATGGCGAAGCCGATTCCACCGTGCCGGTCCAGCAAAGCGAACGCATGGAAGAAGCGCTGAAGAAGGCGGGCAAGAAGGTGACGTTCGTCCGCGTCCCCAACGAAACCCATAAGCTGCAGTCGCAAGAAAACCGCGTCCGCTGGTTGACCGAACTGGAGAAGTTTCTGAAAGCGAATATCGGCAATTGAGGGCGGCACGCCGGGGACTTGCGGCACCCGCACACCTTGCTACGGCGTGACGGGTACGGAATGATGCGCGCGTCATCTTGGGGGGCATTCCATGTACGTCCGTCTTTGGGCATGCGCTGTGGCGTATGCGCTGGTGTCGTTTGCTACCGCGTCAGCCCAAACCCCGCCCGCCCAGCCCCCCGTGCAGGCCTTTGCGGTCCAGAAAGAGCTGAGCGCTCCGGCGCTGTCCCCCGACGGCAAACATCTCGCCAGCATCGAAGTCCATAACGGCAAGCGCATCGCGGTGGTCCGCACCCTCGATCCCGTCGGCGTGCCAGCGGTCGGGATTCCGATTGATCAGGGCTTCCTCGTCCGGGCGCTGTGGGCGAACAACGAGCGCCTGCTCCTCACCGTCAACGTCAACATGCGGTTCTGGGGCGAAAACGTGAAACCCTGGTACCGGACGATCTCGGTCGACACCAAAGGCCAGAACATGGCGGTGATGTTCTCGGACAATGCCGCGCGGGACATCAACTACGCCACGGCGACGATCAGCGACATGGCGATGGACGATCCCGACCACATCTACATGCCGATGTTCGACAACGCCAACAACGCGGCGCTGCGCAACTATGAAGGCCAAGCGTTCCGCTATTCGATGTTTCGCGTCAACGTCAAGGACGGCACATCCGAACGTGTTGCCGTCGGCGGTCCCCAGACCGGGGAATGGATCATGGACGGCCACGGCAAGATCGTCGGACGGCTCGACAAGTCGCTCAACCCGCCGTTGGACCATCTGCTCGTCAACGCCAACGACGAATGGAAAGAGATTCAATCCGCCAGCTCGCTCGGCATGAACGGCATCAATGTCCTGGGCCTCACCCGCGACGGCAAGGGATTTATCGAAACCGAACAGTTCGGCGATGCCAAGACCACCGGACTGGTGTCGCGCGACGTTGCCGACGGCAAACAGACGCCGATCTTTTCCGATCCCAAATACGACATCGGGGCTGCCCAGCGCGATCCCTGGGATCATCGCATTCTCGGCGTCACCGTCATTGCCGACCGGGAAGCCGATCACTATTTTGACGAAGATATGCAGGCCTTGCAGCGCGGGCTCGATGGCGCCTTTCCGGGCAACACGGTGCATGCCGGCAGTTGGGACACGGCCAAAACCAAGGTCATTCTCTCGGTCGAAGGACCGAAATTCCCGCCCACCTACTTCCTGCTCGACCGGGTCAAGCACAGCGCCTCGCCGATCGCATCGAGCTACGAGCTTGAGGAAAACCAGCTCGGCGAAATGAAACCGTACCCCTACAAGGCGCGCGACGGGCTCGACATCCCCGCCTACATCACCTTGCCGCCCGGCAAGGCCGCGAAAAATCTCCCCGTCGTCGTCATGCCGCACGGCGGGCCGATGGCGCGCGACCAGATCGGCTTCGATTGGATGGTGCAGTTCCTCGCCAACCGCGGCTATGCCGTGCTGCAGCCAAATTTCCGCGGCTCCGACGGCTATGGCCGCAAGTTCCTCGAAGCCGGTTACGGCGAATGGGGCGGCAAGATGCAGGACGACGTCACCGACGGCGTCAAGAAACTGATCGCCGATGGCATCGCCGATCCCAAGCGCATCTGCATCGCCGGCTGGTCCTATGGCGGCTATGCCGCGTTATCAGGCGCGGCGTTCACGCCCGATCTCTATGCCTGCGCGGTCGGCGGCGCCGGTGTCTACGATCTCAAGAAATTCCTCGACACCCGCGCCAAGGACTACGGCAAGGATTCCGACATGATCGCGAGCTGGTCGCTCTTCATCGGCGATCGCAGCAAGGATGCCGGCAAGCTCGCCGCCGCGTCCCCGGCAATGAATGCCGACAAGATCAAGATTCCAGTGCTGCTGGTCCACGGCAAGGACGACTACACCGTCCGCATCGACCAAACCGAAGCGATGGATGAAGCCTTGCGCAAGGCCGGCAAGAGCGTGACCACAGTTACCATCCCCGGCGAAAGCCACTACCTTCAGAAGATGGAATCCCGCGTGCAGTGGCTGACCGAACTGGAGAAGTTCCTCAAGGCGAATATCGGGAACTAGCCGACTGCGACCGCAAAACCTTTGCGGGTCGTCTACGCTTGGGAAATGATCGCGCGATGGTTTCGCCGGGGGGCTACATGAAATGGTTTGCTGTCGCCGCGCTTGCGGTTTGCGCGTTCGCCGCACCGTCGCAAGCTGAGACTTGCAACAAGCCGCTCAAGATCCTCTCCCGGATTCCACTCACCACGGAAAACGACACACAGCGCCTGCTGGTGCCGGCGGACATCGACGGCAAACCGGTAAACCTGCTCCTCGACACCGGGGCGTTCGCCTCGATGCTCAATCTAAGGACGGCCACCGCGCTGGATCTGAAGCTGATGGATGCGCCGGTCAAGGGCTACGATGTGGCCGGCCGCTATACCGATCAAATGACGGAGGCGCAGTTCAAGCTCGGCATGGTCCAGTTCAACAAAGTCCAGTTCATGGTTTCCGAACGACTGGACCGGCTGAACGAAAACGGCGTGATCGGCGCCAATCTGCTCGCGAAGTTCGATGTGTCGATCGATCCCGCCGGCCGCCAACTCGACCTGCTCAGCCCGGATCATTGCGCCGACGCCGTGGTGTATTGGCCTGCCGACGTCGTCGCGAAAATTCCGTTCGGGCACGATCCTGACCACAAGATCATCATCGACGTCGTACTGGACGGCAAACCGCTCAAGGCGGCTCTCGACACCGGTGCCGAGAATTCGACGCTGTTCCTCAAAACGGCGGAGCGCCAGTTCGGCCTAACGCCCGGCGCAGCCGATACGCCCAAAACCGACAAGGTCAACGGCGAGGTCGACGCGTACCATCACACCTTCAAGTTCCTCACGCTCGGCGGCGTTGCCGTTGCCAATCCGACCGTTACGCTCATTCCCGACCAGATGTCGGAGCACTTCATGGCAACCTCCGCCGGCTCGCGCATTGCGCATACCGATGAAGGCATGCAATGGGACATGCTGCTCGGCATGAACGTGTTGCGCCACCTGCACCTCTACATCGCCTATAAGGACAATATGCTGTATCTGACGCCGGCCGAGCCCGCGAAGACGAAGTAAATCAACTCTCCTTCGCCGCGTTCGAGATCGCCGCTAAGAGCGGCACCAGTGCGGTCGAGACGGGAACGGAGATGCCGTGCAGCGCCGCCTTGCGCACGATCACGGCGTTGCGGGCGTTCCATTCCATCTCGCGCCCGGCCATGCGGTCGGCATACATCGAATTGCCCTCATCGCCCTTGGCGCCAAGGAAGAACTGTACCTGCCGTTCGATCAGGCTGTCGTCGAGCTCGGCGCCCTCGGCGCGACCGACGGCGATCACTTCGGCGAGGATGGCGCGCGCCAGATCGGCGATGCCGGGCTCCTGCATCACCCGCATGCGCTGGCCGGTGAGCGCCAGGATGGCGCCGCTGGGCGCGTTGTTGCACAGCTTCAGCCACGCCCGGGTGACGAACTCGGCGGAGGTCTCCGCAGTCAGGAACGACCCGGCGAATAAAGCCACGAACGCAGCACCGTCCGGCCCTTCCGGCACGATGGCTGAGGCGATGCGGCTCCAATGCACCTCGCCCGGCGCGGTGCGGCTGACCGGCAGATCGATCACCACTGGCACGATCGGCGTGCCCACAGGAACGAACGGCTCGGCATTTTCCTTCTGCTCGACGCCGTTCTGCAGCACCGCCACACGCGTGCCCGGCCGCACCGCCGCTGCCAGCCACTCCGCCGCCGACGGCACCTGATAAGCCTTGACGCTGAGCAGCACCCAGTCACCCTGCGGCACCTGCTCCGGTTTGGTCACCACATGGGCGGCATGCACCACCGGCGGCTCGCTGTCCTTCTGCACCGAAAGGCGGCTGAATGTCTTGCGAGCGCAGAACGTGACCTCATGGCCCGCTTCCAGCAAAGCCCCGCCTACCGCGCAGCCGATGGCCCCGGCGCCGATGATGGTGATACGCGACATGGTGTTCTCCAGTTCTCCTCGAGGACTTGCCGCTGCTTCCAGCTTTGATCCGGATACAAGCGGCCGTGAATCGAATTTAGACGGCATACGGTGACGGGGAAATCGGGGGCACCTTGAAAAGGCGCAAGGGTCACATCGAATTCAACGGCCTCGCGGGTGCCGATACCGACCGCTGTGACACTCGGGTGCGCTCTTCACAAAAACGACAGACACACGTCATGCGTTTGTGTTACAATTACTCCCGTAAAACAGGTTGTGGGGGCGTCGTCGTGAGAAATTCTGCCGTTTTTGCAGCGTTGATCTGCGCCGCGTTCGGCTTCGTATCGGCCCAGGCTGACGATTGTCCGGCCTTGAAGCGGCTGGCGAGCATCGATCTGAATATGGCGGCGCCGTTTCCGCTGGTTCCCGTCGAAATCGCGGGCGCTCAAAAGCTGATGGTACTCGCGCCGGGCGAGCCGTTGTCCACGCTAAGCGAACAGACGGCTGCGGACCTCAATCTGACTCCGCATATGAGCAAACTGATGATCAGCCAATTCGGCAAATCCGATCAGCGGATGGTCATGGCCAGGATGAAGCTGGGCAACATGAATGGCGCCAGTATCAGGTTCCTGGTTGATACCGACCTGCGCGACCACGGGATGAACGGCAAAGTTGCTGGAATTCTCGCCGCCGATATCCTGTCGAATTTTGATGTCGCGATCGACTTCAGCACCGGAAAAATGGACCTGTTCGAGCATTATCAGTGCGCAGGCAAAGCCGTCTATTGGCCCCATAGCACCACGGTCATCGTTCCATTCAGGCGCCAAATCACGATGCTCCCTGTCCCACTCCAAACCATGATCGTGACACCACAGCTCGACGGCAAACCGCTAACGGCGATTGTGGACACCAGTGCCGTGCATTCCACAATGTCGACTGCAACCGCCGCAAACCTGTTCGGCATCAAGTCCGATGCTCAAACAACAGTTCACAAATTCCGCTCACTGAGGTTCGGAGAGGTGTCCATACCGGACCCCGAGATTCAGATCGTCTCCGATACCCGGCCCAGAGATCTCACTGTGACCGGATCAAACATCGCCACGCGAGGGTCCGAACTCAACCTCGTGCTGGGCATGGACGTGCTGCGCCAGCTCCACATGTACATCGCCTATCGAGACGAGAAACTGTACCTGACCCCTGCGGGAACGGCTCCAGCAAAAGCGACGAACTAACTGCGCAATAGCTCCAGCACTTTCTTCGCGGCCTCGGGAATGTTGGTACCGGGGCCGAAGATCGCGGCGACGCCTTGGGCTTTGAGGAAGTCGTAATCGCGCGGCGGGATGACACCGCCGACAACCACCAGCGCCTTCGAACCGGCCGACTTCAACGCGGCGATGAGTTCCGGCACCAGCACCTTGTGTCCGGCGGCGAGGCTGGAGACGCCGACCACTTGCGCGTTGGTGGCGACCGCTTTCGCGGCGACCTCTTCCGGGGTCGCAAACAATTCGCCGACATCGACCGCGAAACCGATATCGGCATAGGCCGACGCGATCACTTTGGCGCCGCGGTCGTGACCGTCCTGGCCGATCTTGGCGACCAGAATGCGCGGCGGACCGCTGTGGGTCTGCGCAAAGGTTTCGACCTCGCCTTTCAGCGCGGCGAATTCGTTGTCGCCTTGGAAGCAGCCGCCATAGACACCGGAAATCACCTGCGTGACGGCGCGATGGCGGGCATGGACCTTCTCAATCGCCGTCGAGATTTCGCCGACCGTGGCGCGGGCCCGCGCGGCATCGACCGCCAACGCTAAGAGATTGGTCTCGCCCGCTGCGCCTTCGCGCAACGCCGCCAAGGTTTCGGCGACCTTGGCATCGTCACGCTCGGCTTTGACTTTGGCGAGGCGCGCGAGCTGGGCTTTCAGAACGGCGACGTTGTCGACTTCGCGATAAGCGACTTCGTCCTCATGCGGCGGTTCGAATTTGTTGACCCCGACGATCACGTCCTCGCCCTTATCGATGCGGGCTTGGCGGCGGGCGGCGGATTCTTCGATCGCGAGCTTGGCTTCATCGACGCAATTGGCGATGCCGCCCTTGGCATCGACGCGGGCGATGATTTCGCGCGCCGCCGCGGCCAGCGAATGGGTCAGAGCTTCGATATAATACGAACCGCCGAGCGGATCGACGGTGCGCGTCACCTGGGTTTCGTGCTGCAAAATGAGCTGGGTGTTGCGGGCGATGCGGGCGGACCCATCGGTCGGCAGCGCGATGGCTTCGTCGAACGAATTGGTGTGCAGGCTCTGTGTCCCGCCCAGCACCGCCGCCAGCGCCTCATACGCCGTGCGCACGATGTTGTTGTAAGGGTCCTGCTCGGTCAGCGACACGCCGGAAGTCTGGCAATGGGTGCGCAGCATCAGGCTTTGCGGCTTCTTGGCGCCGAAGCCCTGCATGATCTCGCACCAGAGCAGCCGCGCGGCGCGCAGCTTGGCGATCTCGAAGAAGAAATTCATGCCGATGCCGAAGAAGAACGACAGCCGCGGCGCGAAAGCGTCGACATCGAGGCCTTTCTTCAGCGCGGCGCGGACGTATTCCTTGCCGTCGGCGAGGGTGTAGGCGAGTTCCTGCACCGCGGTCGCGCCGGCTTCGTGCACGTGATAGCCGCTGATCGAGATCGAATTGAATTTCGGCATATTCTGCGCTGCAAATTCGATCACGTCGGCGACGATGCGCATCGAGGGTGCGGGCGGATAGATGTAGGTGTTCCGCACCATGAATTCTTTCAGGATGTCGTTCTGGATGGTGCCCGCGAGTTTCGCCAGCGGCACGCCCTGCTCTTCGGCGGCGACGATGTAGTTCGCCATGATCGGGATGACGGCGCCGTTCATGGTCATCGATACGCTCATGCGGTCGAGCGGGATGCCGTCGAACAGGATTTTCATGTCCTCGACGCTGTCGATCGCCACGCCCGCCTTGCCGACGTCGCCCGCCACGCGCGGATGATCGCTGTCGTAGCCCCTGTGGGTCGGCAGATCGAAGGCTACCGACAGCCCCATCTGACCGGCGGCGAGATTGGCGCGATAGAATGCGTTGGATTCCTCGGCAGTCGAAAAGCCCGCATACTGACGAATGGTCCAGGGCCGCCCCGTATACATCGTGGCGCGCACGCCGCGGGCGAAGGGCGCGAAGCCCGGCAACGATCCCGCAGCTTCCATCGCCGCGAGGTCTTCAGCCGTATACAGAGGTTTGACCGTGAAGCCTTCGGGGCTCGCCCAGGAAATCTCCTCTACCGGGCGGGTTTTCAGCTCTTTTGCCGCCAGCGCGGCCCATTCTTCAGGTGTTGTCATCATGACCTCGAGCACTTAGGCGGTTTTCGCATGCTTCGGCCAAAGCCACGAAGTGCGAAAGCCGCATGGGAGCCGTCACAAAATCTTCCGTCGCCGGATAGTTTCATCCGCCTACGGAGTGTTCCGTGGATAACTATGTTGAGCCCTACGCGTCGGGTGACCCACAACATGTTGGGGTCATAACCTCTTGACAGCACCCTAATGGTATGAGAACAAAGGCTGATTTTCGCTGGGTTATTGATTCGGCCAGCGTTTGTTCCAGCCCTGTTCCAGTTCGATAATTGTGACTCGTGCCGACTCAGGCGCAATGATGATTCTCTAAGGGAAATTTTCCCGAATCCAGCCACATCCTGGCTTTTCCCGCCGCTTACCCCCAGCTCAACCGCCGCTCCGGTGCGGAAAGCCTTGCGTTGACGGCCGTCCCAGGTGAAATGTCCGACGATGCGTACACCACCGCCCGGCTCGCGTGTGACCGCGGTCCTTGGACCCACCAACACCGGCAAAACTCATTTCGCTATCGAACGCATGCTGGCCCACAAGTCCGGCATGATCGGCCTGCCCCTGCGCCTTCTGGCGCGCGAGGTCTATGACAAGATCGTCCGGATCAAGGGGGCCAATCAGGTCGCCCTGGTCACCGGCGAGGAAAAGATCATCCCGGCGGGGGCGCCCTATTACGTCTGCACCGTGGAAGCCATGCCGGTCGGCGTCGGAGCCGCCTGCCTGGTGGTCGACGAGATCCAGCTCTGCGCCGATCCCGAGCGCGGCCACGTCTTCACCGACCGGCTCTTGAACGCCCGCGGCGACGAAGAAACCCTGTTCCTCGGCGCCGACACCATGCGCGGGGCGATCCAGAAATTCGTTCCGCGGACCTATTTCATCTCCCGCGACCGTTTTTCCGACCTCGCCTACACCGGCCCCAAGAAACTAACCCGCCTGCCGCGGCGCTCGGCCGTGGTCGGGTTCTCGTCGGAAGACGTCTACGGCATCGCCGAACTGATCCGCACCCATCGCGGCGGCGCGGCGGTCGTGCTCGGCGCCCTCAGCCCCCGTACCCGCAATGCGCAAGTTGCGCTCTACCAGTCCGGCGAAGTGGACTTCCTGGTGGCGACCGACGCCATCGGCATGGGCCTCAATATGGACGTCGACCACGTCGCCTTCTCGGCGATGGAGAAGTTCGACGGCACCGTGACCCGCCCCTTGCGCCCCGAGGAAGTCGGCCAGATCGCCGGCCGCGCCGGGCGTCATATGAATGACGGCACCTTCGGCGTGACGGGTGAAGCCGAAGCGCTGGACCAGGAACTGGTCAGCCGGGTCGAGAACCATCACTACGATCCGGTGCGGGTCCTGCAGTGGCGCAATTCGGACCTGTCGTTCATTTCGCTCAACAACCTGATCGCCAGCCTGGATGAGCCGCCGCCGCAACGCGGTCTGGTCAAGGCGCGGCCGTCGTCCGATTTGATTGCGCTGCGCACGCTCGCCGGACAGGACGAGATCGCCGACCGCTGCACCGCCCCGGCCGCCATCAAGCGGCTGTGGGAATGCTGCCAGATGCCGGACTTCAACAAGCTGTCGTCCGACGAGCATGTCCGGCTGGTACGCACCATATTCGGTCATCTGATGAGCGACGCCGGTGTTTTGCCGCCGGAATGGCTGGCGCAGCAGATCGCCCGTCTCGATATCACCGAAGGCGATGTCGCCACGCTGAGCGGCCGCCTTGCCCATATCCGCACCTGGACCTATGCCGCGCACCGGCCCGGCTGGGTCGCCGACAGCGCCTATTGGCAGGAGACCACGCGGGCGGTTGAGGACCGTTTGTCAGATGCTTTGCACGAGAAGCTCACCCAGCGCTTCATCGACCGCCGCACCTCAGTGCTGATGCGATCGCTGCGCGAGGAAGACCTGAACCTCGTGCTCGACGATTCCGGCGGCGTCACCGTCGGCGGCGAGGCCATCGGCAAGCTGGAAGGCTTCCGCTTCACGCCGGCGGAACATGCGACCGGTCTGGAAGCCAAGGCGCTGCACGCCGCGGCGGTGAAAGGCCTCGAAAGCGAGTTCTTCAACCGCGCCCGTAAACTGGCGTTTGCCACCGAAGAGGAAATCACCCTCACCGAGCACGGCCGCTTGTGGTGGGACGGCGCCATCGTCGCCAAGCTGACCGCGGGCGGCTCGCCGCTGCATCCGGCCATCCTGCTGCTCGCCGACGAAAGCTTGAAAGGCGCACCGCGCGAAGGCGTGCAACGGCGTCTGGAAGACTGGCTGACGAAGCGCATTGCCGCCAAGCTGGAAGCGATGACCGCCTTGCACGAGGCGATCGAAGCCAAGCCCGGCACCAAGAACGCCCTGCCCGGCGAAGCCCGCGGCATCGCCCATCGGCTGTGGGAGAATTTCGGCAACATCGATTTTCCACGCACCGAGCTGCACGGCGACCGCGGCGCCATCATGCGGGCGTTGCGTCCGTTCGGCGTCTGGTTCGGTCGGCGCACGGTCCATATGCCGAAACTCTTACGCCCCGATGCGGCCAACCTGCTCGCCCTGTTGTGGAGCGTTTGGCAGAAGCTGGACGACGTGCCTGCGATGCCCCGCGCCGGTCTCACCAGCTTCGATAGCGAGGCGCCGGACGGTTTCCTCGGCGCCGCGGGCTTCCGCAAATTCGCCGGACGCGCCATCCGCCTCGATATGCTGGAGCGTCTGGAAGACGTGCTGGAGAAGGCTTTGATCGAAGGCTCGACCGCCGACGAACTGACGCCGAAACTGGTATCGCTGCTGGGCTCTTCCAACGAGCAGCTCAAAGAGGTGCTGAAGGTCCTCGGCTGGGAAACGCTGGAAGTCGCCGACGGCAAACAGGTCTGGCGCAAAGCCGCGCCGAAGCCGATCCGCCGCCAGCGCAAACATCCGCGCGAAGGCGGCAAGCCGGGCGGCGACAACCATCATGGCAAGGGCAAGCCGAAGGAAGTGAAGATCACCATCAACCCGGATTCGCCGTTCGCGGCGTTGGCTGGACTGATCAAGTGAGCTGACATGGCCGAACCCGAACGCCTCCGCCTCGACAAATGGCTGTGGTGCGCACGGTTCTATAAGACGCGCGGTTTGGCGGCGGAGGCCTGCGAAAAAGGCCACCTGCGCATCAACGGATTCCGCGTCGAGAAAGCCGGACGCGAAGTGCGTCCCGGCGATATCTTGACCATTCCGCAAGGCCGCGAAGTCGTGGTGGTGCGCGTCCTTGCCGGAGCCAAGCGCCGCGGCCCGGCAACCGAAGCACGGACGCTGTACGAGAAGGTGGAAGAGTAACTGGCCTTTGGTCCGCCGTTCAGCCCAGTAATTCGTCATGGCCGGCCTCCAAACCGGCCATCCAGCGCAAGAGCAAATGCCAGCGCCAATCCATATTTCGCCACCGCCTGGATGGCCGGGTCACGACCTCGCCAGCGGCTGTGCCGCGGCACGCCGGCCCGGCCATGACGGGTTGGGGATGCGGTTGGCAGGTTTTCGGTTGGCACCGCCCCACGCCTCGCATATAAACCATATACGAATCATATAGCGAGGTGCCATGGGCATCGTGAACATCGAGGATGATCTGCACGACCAGCTGCGGCGGGCGAGCAAGGTGTCGTGCCGGTCGATCAATGCGCAGGCGGCGTACTGGATAAAACTCGGCATGCTGGCCGAGACCAACCCGACGCTCAGCTTCAGCGAGATCATGCAACGCGAGCTGCGCTCGGCCGGGGTGGCGGCGCCGAGGCTGGTGGCCGTCGAAGGATGATCAAGCAGCCGCATGAACTGGCGCTGCTGGCGCAATCCGGCCGGCTGCTGGCGTCGGTGTTCGAGATGCTCGACCGGACGCCCCTCGCCGGTCTGTCGACGCTGGCGGTCAACGATATGGTGGAGCGCTTCATCGTCGACGACCTCAAGGCCCGCCCCGCGAGCAAAGGCCAATACGACTTCGCTTATGTGCTGAATTCGTCGGTGAATGACGTGGTCTGCCACGGCGTCCCGTCGGCGTCGGAGATCCTGGCCGAGGGCGATATCGTCAATCTCGACATCACGCTGGAGAAGAACGGCTACATCGCCGATTCCAGCAAGACGTATATGGTCGGCGAAGTTCACCCCGCCGCCCGGCGGCTGGTCGAAACCACCTACGAAGCCCTGTGGAAAGGCATCCAGGCGGTACGGCCGGGGGCGCGGCTCGGCGATGTCGGCTGGGCGATCGAACGCCACGCCAAGAAGAACGGCTATTCGGTGGTGCGGGAATACTGCGGCCACGGCATCGGCCGCGAAATGCACGAAGAACCGCAGGTGATGCACTATGGCAGGCCAGGCACCGGCCTTCTCCTGCGCGAAGGCATGGTCTTTACCATCGAGCCGATGATTAATCGCGGCCGCCGCGGCGTGATCACGCCGGAAGACGGTTGGGCCGTTGTCACCAAAGACGGCTCGCTGTCGGCCCAGTTCGAGCACACCGTCGCAGTCACCGCGTCCGGCGTGGCGGTGCTGACGCTACGGGCCGATGAACGCCTATAGCTTTCCGCCCGGCCCAATCCGCCGCACCGGCGTTTTCCGGGGTTGATCCGAACGCCGACGCGCCCTATCACCGCTGCCCAGAATTTCACCGGAGCCTTTCACCGATGGCCTATGTCGTTACGGACGCCTGCATCAAGTGCAAGTTCATGGATTGCGTGGAAGTCTGCCCGGTGGACTGCTTCTACGAAGGCGAAAACATGCTCGTCATCCACCCTGACGAGTGCATCGATTGCGGCGTCTGCGAGCCGGAATGCCCGCCTGAAGCCATTAAGGCCGATACCGAAAGCGGTCTCGAGAAGTGGATGTCGCTGAACGCCGACTACGCCAAGAAGTGGCCCAACATCACCCAGAAGGGCACGCCGCCGGCCGATCGCGAAGAATTCCGCAAAGAGACCGGCAAGCTGGAGAAGTACTTCTCGGAAAAGCCCGGCCAGGGCTCGTGAAATTAAGCATCTAACCGGCCCTGGAATCCAATTTCTCCAGCAAAACGGCCGGTTAGACGCCTAAAAATTGGTGTCCGGGAACCTCCCGGATCAACCAGAACATAAAGAAGTCTTATTCTTTCAAAGGTTTGAGGAAAGGGTCCTTCCCTTTCGCCTCAACATGTGGTAGCTTACACCCGTTCTGAAAAAGGACTCGAACGGCGCTGCCCCACCCGGATTTAAAGAGAGGTCCGGAGGCGCCGCACTATGACAGTGTCAAAATTCGCGGTGCCAGCCTTCTGGTTTGGCGCCCGTTCGAGTGCGCGATACGGAAAGTGAAATGACCACGGCTAAAGCTCCAGTTGCACCCGCTCCGGCGGCGAAAAAGATTCCGGCGAACTCCAACAGGAAACTCGATTTCAAAGCCAACGACCATGTCGTGTATCCCACGCACGGCGTCGGCAAAATCATGCGCATCGAAGAGCAGGAAGTCGCCGGCCTCAAGCTCGAGCTGTTCGTGATCACCTTCGACAAGGACAAGATGACTCTGCGCGTGCCCGTGACCAAGGCGAAAGCCGTTGGCATGCGCAAGCTGTCGTCTCCCGACACGGTTGCGACAGCGCTTAACACGCTCAAGGGACGTGCCCGCGTCAAGCGGACGATGTGGTCCCGCCGCGCTCAGGAATACGAAGCGAAGATCAACTCGGGCGATCTGGTATCGATCGCCGAAGTGGTGCGCGACCTGCACCGCGCTTCCGGCCAGCCGGAGCAGTCCTATTCCGAGCGCCAGCTCTATGAAGCGGCCCTCGCCCGCATGGCCCGCGAAGTCGCGGCGGTCGAAAAGATCGACGAGACCGCTGCGGTGAAGCGCGTCGAAGGCGCACTGCTGAAAAAGGCGGCGTAAGCCGTTTTCAAAGAGAATTGCATCAGGCCCGGGGTAACTCCCGGGCCTTTTCGTTTGCCCTGACGGCTGCCATTCACGGCGCCGCTTTGGCCTTTACGATCGAGTCGACAAAAGTCGTCAGCGTGTCGCGAAGCGCCTGCCGCACCTTTGCCTTTTCGGGCTCGTATTCGCTCGGCGGCCGGTACTTCGGCTTCCAGCCGGGCGGCGCATCGACTCCAACGGTTTTGCCGACATAACCACCCGGATTGGGGATCTCCCTGGTGAGGCCGGCCTCAATGCCCGCCGACATCCTGTCCATGCCAAAATTGCAGAGATTCTCGTCGTTATGGGCGCGTAGAGGGCCGATCTTGCGATCCATGCCGACCACCGTTGCAATCATATGGCTGCGGACTTCCGGTGATTGCGTCCCCAGGAACAAGAACGCCTCGCGGCGCAACTGCATCAACTGACCGGTCCGCGCGCCCGGTGAACTGCGGTCGGCACACTCAACGCCATCGGTCTGGATCACGCTCAGCGCATAAAGCGACATCAACGCCCCGTTGAGGCGCATATCGCCGCCCAGCGCGGCCATATCGTTACCGAGCATCCAATAATCCCGGGCCAAGAACGTGACCACGAAAAAGCCGCCGCGTCCGGCCGTTACCTGCTCGCTCAACCAATCGATCGAGGCGACATAGGCGTCCAGATCGCCGGAATAGGACAACGCCGCACCCAAACCGCCCCAATCCTTGGCAGCCAGCAGCTTGTCGAGCTTGGCATAGGTCGCAATGCAGGCCGGTCGCGGCGTACCGCCCGGCAGGCAAGTAACCGTCCCAGGTTTTCCGGTCAGTCTTTCGGCAGCGGCCCCGGCCGTCGCCAACGAGAGCGCCAAAATCGCGCCCAGGTGGGCCAACCAGCGACGATCAAAAATGCAGCACATCGTATCCCCCCGAATGTCACTCGATCATACCGGCTTCACGAGCACTGTCGCACGACGACATGCTGAACGGGATCGATAGAACAACGAGCATGACAACCGGCACGAAATGTAAGATTCTGTATCAGCCGTAATCAACAAGCCTTTTGCCCTCTTTGCTCGCGTTCGGAATGGTTTAGATTTGCGTTCGACGGCATTGCTGTTCGGTGTCGTTGAAGTCATGAATCCGACAATCACGGGGTCGATTCCATGAAATGGCTGCTCGCGGGAGTGATCGGGTCGGTAGCCGGCTGGCTGATCGTGTCGGTAACCGATCAAGTGGCAATTGCGGTGGTCGCCGGTGGCGCCATCGGATTTCTGGCGACTGTCGCCTTGTTCGGCACCAAGCCGGTCCTTGCGGTCGGCAAAGTCGCCGGCGCCATGGCGCTGGGCTGCCTCGCCGGCTGGCTGGTGTCGTCGGTGACGGACTCCCTCAAACTGGCGATGATCCTTGGCATGGCGATCGGCGCCTTGGCGACGATCGCTCTGGCGAGCCAGCGTCCGCTCGCCTCGCTGTTGAAAGTGGTCGGCACCATGGGCATCGGCTTCGCCGCCGGCTGGGTGATCGGATACGCTATCGGCGATCATCGTATCGGCATGCTGCTGGCGATTCCGCTGGGACTGCCGCTGCTGATCGTGTTCGCGGATACCATCCGTCCGCCCCGTCACCGGCCGTTCTGAGCGCGGTTACAGCGCCCGGCGGCAGCGCCGGCAGACTCTGACTTTGGCTTTGAAGCCGCCGCGTACCATCGCGGCGCCGGTGACTGCCAACAGCACAGCCGCCAGAATGAATACCGGCAGCCGCACGAACAGCAGCAGCACGATGGCGCCCGCTATGAACAGGATGCCGGTGATGATGGTGCGGCCGCGGCTCGGCAGTTCGGTGCCGCAATGAGGACAGTGCATCCGGGGCTTGTACAACGCGAGCGGGGTTATTGCAGCAGTTCGATCTGCCGCGGATTGCCGACGGCGATGGACGGTCCCGGCTGCACCACGCCGCGTACCCGGATCAGCTTGCCGTCATAGTTGAGCGGGTCGACGCCCAGCCATTTGAACCGCTTCACGTCGTCGGCGCCGATGCGCACGGTGAGATCGCGCCGCGGATCGGGACCAAGCGCGAGCACAATCCCATCCTGGGTGCTGAACGCCTTGGCCACCCGGCCGATGACAAGCTGGAACGTGCCGACGTCGGCGGCGATCTGGTCGGCCCGGCGGGTGGCATAGGCCGGATCGGCCCACAGTCCGACACCGGCTTTGTGCGCCTCGGCCTCGGCGGCATAAAACTCGAGATTGCACTCGCCGCGGTCGGGCAACAGCTCCACCCGGGCCAGCCCCTTTTTCAACAGATCGAGCTGCAGCCAGGTGCCGTCACGGGTGAAAATCTGGCTGCGGACGCGGTCGTAGCGGTCTTCCTTGGGCCAGGTCGCGCGGGCGTCGAGCCGTACACCCTTGGCCAGGCTTTCGAGCTCGGCGAAAGCGCGGTCGGCAATGGCCTGCGGCGCCCGGTCGGCTGGACCGGCCGGCAGGCGGATGCCTTCGAGCTTCAACGCCCGGCCGTCGGTCATCACCAGGACGGCGTTCTTCTCGACCCGCATGATGTGGGCGTCGGCGATCTCGATCTCGCCCGTACAAGAAGGCGCGGCCGCAAAACACGGCGCCGTCAAAGCGGCCACGGCCAGTGCAATCGTCCACCGCATGCGATCCCCCCACCCGAGAGACGCGCATTCTGCACGAAATTCAGCGCCGTGCCACCTTAGGGGTTGTTTTTGTCGACCTTGCCGCCGGCGTCTTCCCACTCCTTGAAGCCGCCCATGTTGTAGACGCGCTTGAATCCCATGTCCTTCAACACCTTGCCGGACAGGGCCGAACGGCCGCCGGAGGCGCAATAGACGATCACCGTCTTGTCCTTGGCGAAGGCGTTGTCGTGATAGGGCGACGACGGATCGGCGCGGAATTCGAGCATGCCGCGGGGCACGTTCACGGCGCCTTCGACCATGCCGCTCTGCTCGACTTCGAGCGGATCGCGCACGTCGACGATAAGGACGTTGCCCTTCTCCTTCATCTTCTTGACTTCGTCCGGCGTGATTTTCGGCACCGCCTGATTGGCGGCTTGGATCATATCCTTCACGGTGTTAGGCATCACGTTCTCCCAGGAAGCGGTTCGAGGGCTGCGAGACTGACGCCGCGCGGCGGCGGCATGGTTTCGGGAACGAAGAAATCCGGCATCAATTCCTTGGTCGGATCGACGCGATAACGGTCGAAATCGGTCACGCCTTCGCCGGCGAGGAAGGTGTCGTCGATCAGGAAACGGCCGGTGAATTCGCGCGAAGGTTTTTCGAAGATCGCATGCGCGGCATCGGCGATGATCTCGGCGGTGCGGCAGTGCTTGAGGCCTTCTTCGCCCGCCAACACGTTGCTGACGGCGGCCGTTGCGATCGCAGTACGCGGCCACAAGGCGTTGACGGCGATGCCTTCGGGCGCCAGTTCGGCGCTCATGCCAAGCACGCACAGGCTCATGCCGTATTTGGCGATGGTGTAGGCGGTGTGCAGCGCGAACCAGCGCGCGTTGATATCCAGCGGCGGCGACAGCATCAGCACATGCGGATTGGCGGCGCGGCGAAGATGCGGCAGGCAGGCGCGCGTCGTGAAAAACGTGCCGCGCGTATTCACCTGATGCATCAGGTCGAAGCGTTTGGCCGGTGTTTCTTCGGTACCGGCGAGAAAAATCGCACTGGCATTGTTCACACAAATATCGATGCCGCCGAAAGTTTCGATCGCCGCGGCGACCGCGGCTTCGATCTGGGCTTCGTCGCGGATATCGCACGGCACTGCGAGAGCCTTGCCGCCCGCATCTTCCACCGCTTTGGCGGCGGTGTGGATGGTGCCGGGCAAACGGGGATGATACACATTGCTCTTGGAGGCGATGACGATATTGGCGCCGTCGCGCGCCGCCCGCAGTGCAATCGCAAGGCCGATACCGCGGCTCGCGCCGGTGATGAAAAGCGTTTTACCCTTCAGCGACATGCCAGCTCTCCCGTGCTGATTTAGCTTCGGAGATGTGCACGCACGCGGTCAAGTCTTTGCAACGATTACCGTAACGGCACCCTTGGTCAAATCGCTTCAAAGCCCTTACAGTGACCGCGAGTCATATCCTGGGCTGCCATGAACACTCCCGTCCTCGACCGGCCATCACGTTACGGCGTCGTCGCCATGACACTGCATTGGCTGATCGCGATCGCGATCATCACCAACATCATCGTGATCCTGACGGTGCCGGAAGGACGCAGCCCCACCGCCATGGCGATGATGCAATTCCACATGGCGCTCGGCCTGACCGTCCTTGTACTGAGCATTCTGCGGCTCATCTGGCGCTGGATGAATCCGTTGCCGCCGCCGCCGCAAGGCCTCAACCGATGGATCCGCGTTTCCGGCGCGGCGACGCATCACCTGCTCTATTTCCTGATGGTCGCGATCCCGCTGGCCGGCTGGCTGATGGTGTCGGCAAACCACTTCACGCCGTCGTGGTTCGGGTTCTTCAAATGGCCGGCCTTCCCCGGTTTCGCCGGTCTCGACAAAGCCGGAAGCCACCAGTGGCACGAGACGTTCGAAACGATCCACGTCGTGCTTGGCTGGGCGATGATCGTGCTGGTGCCGTGCCATATCGCGGCGGGCTTTTACCATCACCTCGTGCGCAAGGATAACGTGCTGATCCGCATGCTGCCGGGAACGCGACTGAGGAGCGGCGTCTGAATCCTTGCGCCGAGGGGCAATAAGGGGCTTTTTTTGTCGCGCTTCCGTTCCGAAAACCGGTTCCCACTTTTCGGGAAGCGCTCTAGATTGCCCGCATGTCGATTGATGTTTCCAGTGTCCGCCCTGCCGATGCCGCCGCGCTTGCCGAAGGCGGACGGCGGTTGCGGGCGGGCGCCCTCGTCGCATTTCCGACCGAGACCGTCTACGGCCTCGGCGCCGATGCCACCAATGGCGAAGCGGTTGCCAGCATTTTTGCGCTCAAGGGCCGGCCGCGGTTCAATCCGCTGATCGTGCATGTGCAAGGCCAAGCACAGGCGGCCGAGCATGTGCAATTCTCCGACGCCGCTGTGGCGCTGGCGGAGGCGTTCTGGCCGGGACCATTAACGCTGGTATTGCCGCGCCGGGCCGATACGCCGCTGTCGCTGCTGGTCAGCGCCGGGCTCGATACGGTGGCGATGCGCTGCCCGGCCCATCCGATTGCCCAAGCCCTGATCGCCGCTGCCAGCGTGCCGCTGGCCGCCCCGAGCGCCAATCCGTCGGGAACGGTCAGCCCGACCAGTGCGCGGCATGTGGCCGAGGGCTTCGGCAACAAGATCCTCATTTTCGACGGCGGCGAAACCGCTATCGGCGTTGAATCCACCGTGATCGGATTCGGCCCGGACGGCGCCGTGATGCTGCGTCCCGGCGGCGCGCCGCGCGAAGCGATCGAGAAGATCGTCGGCCCCCTTGCCGCGCCGGTGTCCGGTGGACCGGTGACCTCGCCCGGCATGCTGACCAGCCATTACGCGCCGCATGCCCGCGTGCGCCTTAATGCGAACGTTGCCGAGCCGGGCGAGAAGTTGCTCGGCTTCGGCCCCGATGCGCCCGCCGATGCGATCAATCTCAGCCGCAAAGGCGATCTCGCTGAAGCCGCCGCCCATCTTTTCGCCATGCTGCGGGCGCTCGATAGCGAGACTGAAGCGATTGCCGTGATGCCGATCCCGTTCATCGGGCTGGGCGAAGCCATCAACGACCGTCTGAAACGCGCTGCGGCGCCGCGAGGCACCCATGTCTGACGTCTTCGCCCAATTAAAATCCATCGTCGGCGCCAAAGGCTTTTCGGAAGATCCCGCCGAGATTGCGCCACACCTCGAA
The DNA here is from genome assembly GCA_023259375.1 of Alphaproteobacteria bacterium. Classification (GTDB taxonomy): domain Bacteria; phylum Pseudomonadota; class Alphaproteobacteria; order Micropepsales; family Micropepsaceae; genus Rhizomicrobium. The sequence goes on along the minus strand of JAHFQC010000009.1, from coordinate 14,561 downwards.
GAATGGCGCAGCAAATACACCGGCAAGTCGCCGCTGCTCTTGAAGCCCGCCTCGACGCAGGAAGTCTCCGCCATCATGGCGTTGTGCCACGCCACCAATACGGCGGTGGTGCCGCAAGGCGGCAATACCGGTCTGGTCGGGGCGCAGATTCCGTTCAACAACGAAATCCTCATCACGCTCTCGCGGATGAACGCGATCCGCAATGTCGACGCCAAGGACGCGAGTTTGGTGGCCGATGCGGGCGTCGTGCTCGCCAATGCGCAGAAGGCGGCCGACGATGCCGGTCTGATGCTGGCGCTGAGCTTGGCGTCGGAAGGCACCACCACGCTTGGCGGATTGATCTCCACCAATGCCGGCGGCGTCAACGTGCTGCGTTACGGTATGATGCGCGAGCAGATTTTGGGTCTCGAAGTCGTGCTCGCCGACGGCAAGAAGCTCGACCTGTTGCGCACCCTGCGCAAGGACAACACCGGCTACGACCTGAAACAGCTTTTCATCGGCGCCGAAGGCACGCTGGGCATCATCACCGGCGCGGCGATCAAATTGTTCCCCAAGCCGGAAGAGCGCGCCACCGCGTTCGTGGCGGTGCCGGATGTGCACGCGGCCACAGCTTTGCTCGCCATCCTGCAACACCACACCAATGGCCTCCTCAACGCCTTCGAACTGATGAGCCGCAACGGGCTTGATCTGGTGCTGGAGCACGTCGCCGGCGCGCGCGATCCGCTGGCGGAACCCTCGCCCTGGTATGTGTTGTGCGAAGCGTCCGGCATCAAAGGCATCGGTGCCGTGTTCGAGAGCGCGCTGGAAAAGGCGCTGGAAGACGGCGCGGCGGCCGATGCGGCGATTGCCTCCAGCGAAACGCAGCGGGCCGCGCTGTGGAATCTGCGCGAGTCCATGTCGGAGGCGCAGAAGGCGGAAGGCCCATCGCTGAAGCACGATGTCTCGGTGCCGGTGAGCGCCGCCGCCGACTTCATCGCCACCGCCGTCACCGCAGTGGGCCATCGCCTGCCGGAAGCGCGCCCCGTTCCGTTCGGCCATCTCGGCGACGGCAATCTGCATTTCAATTTCCAAATGGCGCGTGGCGGCGACGCCAAGGCCTATCTGGCGCATTGGGACGAAATCCAGCAGATCGTGCATGACATCGTGCACGAGCATGGCGGTTCGTTCAGCGCCGAACACGGCGTCGGCATCATGAAACGCGCGGCCCTCAAGCGCTACAAGAGCGCGACCGAAGTCGAGATGATGCGCACCCTGAAGCGCACCTTCGATCCCAAGAGCATCTTAAATCCGGGCAAGCTGATCCCCGATTGAGCGGTGCGACCTTGATGCGCTGCCGTAATCTTGCGCAGCGGCGCGCCTATGGCCGTCTGAAGAACTCCGGCCTCTGATCAAGTTTTAAGCACGCGTCGCATATCAACGACACTGTCGCGCCGTTGACACCGGCTGCAGCGATAGTGTCCGCTGGACGTCCGATACGGAGGGCTCGATGCGCAGACTCGCGAAATACTTGTCGGTGATAATCACGGCGATGGCCGTGTCCGGCACCGCCTGGGCCGCCGACGTCACCATGTTCGCGGCCGCATCGCTCAGCACGGCCTTGCCCGAAATCGCTGCGGCCTATCAGAAGCAGACCGGCAAGACGGTGACATTCTCGTTCGCCGCTTCGTCAGTGCTGGCGCGCCAGATTGAGGCCTCGCCGGGCGCCGACGTATTCATGTCGGCCGATGCCGATTGGATGGATTATCTCGACAAAAAGGGTCTAATCCAGTCCGCCAACCGCAAAACGCTGCTGTCCAGCCAATTGGTGCTGATCGCACCTGCGGCCGCGCCGGTGACGCTGAAGATCACACCGAAATTTGATCTCGTGGGCGCGCTGAAAAGCGGGCGGCTGGCGGTGGCCGATCCAACATCGGTGCCTGCAGGCAAATACGCCAAAGCCTCACTCACGGCGCTCGGCGTGTGGCCCGCGGTCGAAAGCAAACTCGCCTCGGCCGAGAACGTACGCGTGGCGCTGGCCTATGTCGCGCGTGGAGAAACGCCGCTCGGCATCGTCTACAAGACCGATGCGCTGGCCGAACCGAAAGTGAAGATCGTCGACACCTTCCCCGCCAAAACCCATCCGCCGATCGTTTATCCCGTGGCGCTGACCAAGGACGCGCGACCGGAGGCGAAAGCGTTTCTCGCTTTCCTCGAAGGCCGCGAGGCACGCGCGATTTTCGTCAAGTATGGGTTCGAGGCAGAGAAATAAGCCGCGCGTTTGCTTAGCTGGGGATGACCGTTTGGGGTAATGCCGGCGTGGTGCGGTCCTTCGCCAGGCCGCGAGCGGAGACGGCGGCGGTCACCACGGTCGCGGCGTAGGGCAAGCTCTGCACCACCAGCATGATGATCCAGAGCCACGCGGCGGGGTCGTCGAAGCGGCCGGTTTCCATCACCGAAATGATCGCCAGGATGCAGAATCCGAGCAGCGTGGTTTCCTGCCATACGCTGCGCAGTGCCTGGCTCAGCATCGCCTCGTCGGCGCATTTGGGGGTGCGAAAGAAGCCGACGCCGCTGGTGAAGATGCCGCTCCACACCGCTTTGGCGACGACATGGGTCAGCGACAAGCCTGCTATGGAGGCCATCAGCGCGCCGCGCATGCCGGAGCGCACTTTCGAGGGATAGAGCAGAAGCGTCTTCAGCATTTTCGCGGCGAACAGCGCCAGCGCGGCGGCGGATAAGACCGGCATCGGCACGTCGACATAACGCGGCGCCGCCCACATCGCGAAGCTCCACACCAACGCCACGAAGGTGACGATCATCCCGAGCCCGTCGGACAGCCACGGCAGCCAGCCGGAGAAGAAGTGATAACGCTGCGCCCAACTGAGCTTGGTCGAGCCGCCGAAGATCGCGCCGGCATGGCGCTTCATGATCTGCATGGCGCCGTAGACCCAGCGATAGCGCTGCGCCTGGAACGATTTCAGCGTGTCGGGGATCAGGCCCTTGCCCATCGACATCGGCAGATAGGCGGCGCCGTAACCGGCTTCGAATAAGCGCAGGCCGAGTTCGGTATCTTCGGTAATGCACCACGTCGCCCAGCCGCCGACTTCGATCAGCTTGTCCTTGCGCACGATGGTCATGGTGCCGTGCTGGATGATGGCATCGCTTTCGTTGCGCTCGACCATGCCGATCTGGAAGAAGCCGCGGTATTCCTCGTAGCACATCGCCTTGAACAGGCTTTCGGGGGCGTCGCGATAATCCTGCGGGCCCTGCACGATGGCGATGCGTTCGTCGGCAAAATACGGCAGCGTCAGCCGCATCCAGTTGGGATCGACATGATAGTCGCTGTCGATCACCGCAATGTATTTCGCTTCCGGATGGGTGACTTCGGTCGCGATGTTGAGGGCGCCTGCCTTGAAGCCTTTCACATTGTCGAAATGGAAGAAGCGGAAGCGCGGTCCCAGCGTGGCGCAATGGGCTTCAACGGGTTTCCAGTTCTCTTCATCGGGCGTGTTGTTGTCGAGGACGATGACCTCGAAATTCTCGTAATCGAGCTTCGCCAGCGCGTTCAGCGTCTCGATCAGCATGTCCGGCGGCTCGTTGTAGCAAGGCACGTGCACCGATACCATCGGCGCCTTCTCCGGGATCGTCGCCCGCACCAGCCGCTTTTCCACCCGCCACAGCGCCGAGGCGAGTTCGACGCCCTCGGTGAGGATGACGATCGAGGCCAGCAGCACCAGCGGGCTCATCGCCAGGATCATCGCGATGTTGGCCGGCTCGATGTAGTTGAGCGTCACCGCATCGATCAGCAAGAGAATGCCCGTCGTTACCAGCGCCACCAGTCCGCCCATCACGACGTAGCCGGTCGAGCGCACGCGCGGCATACGGCCGAGAATGATCAGGCCCAGCAGCAGCGAGAAGATGCCCGCAAACGCCGTGTACTTGCGCCATTCGGGGAACGAGCGCACCGCGCCGGTGAAATTGAATTTCGGCTGGCTTTCGACGTTGAACAGGCCCCAATAGGCACCCACCCCGCCGCCCTTGGTCTCGATCGCCGCTTTCCAGGGCTGATCGTAGGCTTCGACGATGTAGTAGTCGTAACCCTTGTCGAGCGCGAGCTGGGCGAAGTTGCGGATGAAATAGGCCTGATTGGCGAGCGAGGCATCGGCATTGCCGTGGTTCCAACCCTGGCTCGGCCAGCCGACCTCGCCGATCACGATGGGCTTGTCGGGGAATTCGTCGGCGACGTGATTGTAGGCGCCTTGCAGGAAGCCCATCGAGCCGCGGATGTCGGCGCCTTCCCAGTACGGCAGCAGGTGGACAAAGATCACGTCGCAATACTGGCCGACGGCGTCGTGCATCAGCCAGGTCGACCACGTCTCCGCCGTCGTCACCTTGATGCGGGCCGGCAGTGCGTGGCGCACGCGTTTGATGTAGCCGATGAGCTGGTCGTCGGTGACGTCGCCGCGCATCAACGATTCATTGCCGACGATGACACGGTCGACCACGCGGCGGTTGGCCAGGATCGCCGCCAGGGCCTTCTCGATCTCGATTTCGTTCTTGTCGAGATCGGCGCCGATCCAGATACCGACCGACACGGTCAGCCCGTAGCGGCGAGCGATTTCCGGCACCTTATCGAGGCCGTAATTCACCGTGTAGGTGCGGACGTGGCCGGTAAAATGCGCCAGCTGCTCCATGTCCGCATCGATGCGCTCGGGCGGCACGTGCTTGAGCTGTTCGCTGTCGTAGGTGTGGCTCGGATAATAGGTGACGCCGCGCACCAGACCGTCCCATTCGGGCGCGATCACGGAGTAGTCGCGGCTGGCCCAGAACAAGGCACTGGCCGAAACGACCAGCAGCAACGCGAGCGCAATACGCACCGCTCCGCCGCGGCTGCGCAGTATCTGAGCCAGCTTAGCGATCACGGTCTAGTTGCCGTCGTCCGGTCCCATGTCTTCACCGGCGCGCTTGTCGTCGGGACTATTGGGATCGGCGGGCCGCAGCCGCGGCGGCGTGACCTTCAACAGTTCGACCTCGAATACAAGCGTCTGCATCGGCGGGATCGACGGGGGCGAACCGGCCTCGCCGTAGCCGAGCTTGTACGGGATCACGATCTGCCAGCGGTCGCCGACCTTCATTAGCGTCAGCGCCTCGGACCAGCCCGAGATCAGGCTGTTCACCTTGAAGCGGACCGGCATGCCGTCTTCCGTGCCGTCAAAGGTTTCGCCGTTGATCAGTTTGCCGGTGTAGTAGACCGTCACGTAGTCGATCGCGCGCGGCCGCCAGCCGAAACCGTTCTTCAGGATCTGATAGCGCAGGCCCGAGGGCTTGATCACCGCGCCGGGCTTGCCGACGTGGGCCTTGTCCCAAGCGGCCAGGAAGGCCTGGTTGGCCTGCGGCGAGAGCCTGGGGTCGCTCTTGGGGTCCGCGGCGTTTGCGTGGACCGCCGTTGCCGCCAGCAGGACCGCCAAAATCAGTGCAAGACGCATGGTTGTTCCTCTTCAAGGGTGCGCGTCGTCCGACGAGTCGCGCAACTCATCCTGGCCGGGTGCGGCTGCGCCCGGTGCCCTTCCTGTTGGCCGCCAGAATAGCCCATAGGACGGCCGGTTACGCCAGCCTTTTGTCGTCGCTGTTAACGATCGCTCCCCCGGAAAAGCCGCGCCAGGACGCCGCGCTTCTTGGCCGGCTTGCCGAGGGCGGCCCCGATGTGACCGGTGGCGGGTGCCGGGCCGACCGGCTTTCCCGGCGGCGGTTCCGGCGGTTGCGGCAGTTCCACCGGCGGGGCGACTACAGATTGCATCAGCGCAGGGGCGGCTTCGCCGCGGCCGCGCAGCCGGATGGTGCGGGTCGCGTACGCTCGTTGCCACTCCTGGTCGGGATGCTGGCCGGGCGGCGGGCGGACCGGCGCCGGCTGCTGCCCCGCCCCGGTGGCGTCGCACTGGCGGGCCTTGATGTCGGCGATGAGACGGTCGAGGCGGTCGGCGGTGTCGGCAAAGCGGCTCATGCTCAGGCTCCCTGCCGTTTCCACCAGGTGAACCCGGTATCGCGGCTGATCACCGCCACATCGATCGCCCCGCCGACGGTGGGGTTCTGGGCGGTGATGCGCTTCTTGAGGATGTTGAGGTCGACGAGGTCGTGCGCCGTCTCGGCGAGATCGTTGCGGGTGGAAATCTCGATCACCGCCAGAACCGGATCGGTGCAGGTCTTCTGCTGATAGGCGTTGATCGCCTCATAGCTGGTCTCGACCGCCTGCGGCACCAGCTCGGCCTGCGCCTCGCGCCGGATGCTCTCGCGCTGGGCTGGATCGATGTCGCCGAAACGGCCGATCACGTTGTCGACCAGTTCGCCCGCGGCGGCCTGGAAAACGCCGTATATCCGCGCCTCCAGATCGACATCGACGCCGCGCAGGAAGGCGTAACTCGCCTCGCTGTCGGCATAGAGCGAAATCGCGGCGTGCATGTCGCCATCGATGGCGGTCTGTTCCGAGCGGGCGCGTTTGATATGCCCGTCGATCACCGCCGACACGGTGTAGGTCACCGTTCCCGGATAAGGCTCGTCGCTGTAGCCGCCGAACACCAGCCCGGTGATGTCTTCCAGGAACAGGTCCTTGACCACGCACCACAGCGCGATGTCGCGCAGCCGCTTGCGGGCTTCGAGCGCCAGCGAAAACGCACTGAACGAATAGCCGGTGATATCGCAGATCGCGTCGTTGTAATCGCGTTCGACAACCGCCGCGAAACCGGGCGGAAAACACGCGAGATCGGGGCGTGGACGGCCGTCGGGATAAGCCTGATACCGCTTCCAGACGTGTTCGATGGCGCGTTCGAGGATGGCCTCGTCGGGACCTTCGACGCCGGTTTCCTGCAGGTAATAGGCATAGCGGAAGATGAAGCGGTGCACCGACGCCAGCAGCCGCTTGTATTCATCCTTGTGCCGCGACGGCGGAAAGAACCCTTCAAGGCTTTCGAGATGAGCGAACAGGCTATCGGCATAGTCGCCGAGTTGGCGCATCGCCGTGGGCGTGGCGCGGGCGCGATAATCCCCGATCAGCACATCCCAGGGATGGCCCATCAGATCGGCGACGCCGAAGAACATGACGCCGACCGGCAAGCCTTCGGCGAGATTGAACAGCTTCTTCTGATCGTTGCGGACGATGATCTTGCCGCTATCGAGCAGGGTCACCGCGGAATCCGCGGCGAGTGCAATAGCGCGTTGATTCATCACAACAATTTCGGAAGTCATGACGCCACCCCGCCGGCAGGCTTGGTGCGCCTGCTCGCCCCTTCGGGCAGGATGTCACAAAGACCAGTGAATTGGGAGCATCGCGTGCCGGGCGGCGGCCGCAGGCAGATCGGGCGCGCCCGAAAACAGCTTGGGGAAAGCGACGTGCACCAGAACCGCCAATCCGAAGATGAACACCAGCACGCCCGAGACGCGGTTGATCCGCTGCACGACATGATCGTCGATCTTGGCGTGCAGCATGCCGACCGTCGTGGTCAGCATCAGCCACCACGTCGCCGACCCGAGCATGACGCCGAGCACCCAGAACGCCGCCTGGAAGAAGCGCAGGTTTTCCGATAGACCGCCGAGACCGGCCGCACCGGAGAAGAACCACAACAGCGTCGCCGGATTGGTGGTGGTGAGCGCGAAGGTTGTGGCCATGCCGCGTGCCGGCGATTTGGGCGGGCCGTTCTTGCCGTTACCGTTCTTGATTACGGACGCCTTGCCGTTGCCGACAGGACAGCCCGCGGGCACGGCGGACGTACCATTGGCATTCAAGGCATCGCCGATTCGCTCCGGCGGCGCCGCGAAGAACATCCGCACGCCCATGACGACCAGCATGATGCCGCCGACGATCTGAAGCGGAACCGAATAGCCGTTGATGAGCTGGGCGATGGCGGTCAGGCTGAACGCCGCGATGCAGGCGAAAATGCCGTCACCAAGCGAAGCGCCAAGACCCGATACGAAGCCGTAGAACGCATTGAACTGCAGCGTCCGGCGGATGCAGATCAGATTCACTGGTCCGATCGGAACGGCTGCAATGAGTCCGATCGCCCAACCCGTGAGAATGATTGCTACGTAATCCATTAAACCCCAACAGCCGGTCCGGCTGGCGTATTCGCCAGGTTCATGATTTCCCCTGCGTCATTCCGGCGAGCCCACCGCTTATAGAACAATATCCCCGCCCTGTGATGAGGATGTAGCCGCCAAGCCGCCCGGCCCATAAGGCCGGTAACCTCCCGGATTGTCCTGCGGTTCCCCGTTCCCGCCCTGATTTACAGCCGATTCCCGGATTCCCGGCCAGCCAAACCGGGAAAGTGTCCCGCTCGGCCCGCGCTCTCCATGCGACGCGACGACGCGACCGTGCATTGTCCGAAACGCCGCATGACGGGTCGCACCGATCGATATCGACCGTCGCCGAACCTGTCGCGAATCTTTCCGCGATGTAATCCGTGTGCGGAATAGTGGCGATCTTTTCTGCCCCCACACTCAGAGTGCCTAGGCGTTGACCGTCTTGCGCGCGAAGGCAGAAAGCTCTGCGAAACATCTTCGCGCAGGAATTACAGCGTCTCCCAGAACCGCAGCGGCTTGCCCTGCCCGGCGGCCACCAGTGCGCCGTCGCGCATCACGGTGGTGCCGCGGATGATGGTCGCCACGGCCCAGCCGGTGGTTTCCATGCCATCGAACGGCGTCCAGCCGCAGCGTGAGGCGATCCACGAATTCTCGATCCGCTTCTTCGCTTTCAGGTCGACCACGGTGAAATCGGCGTCGTAGCCGATGCCGATGCGGCCCTTGTTGGCGATACCGAAAATGCGCGCCGCGCCGGCGCTGGTGAGATCGACGAACCGCTCCACCGTCAGCCGCCCCGCGGCGACGTGATCGAGCAACAAGGTCACCAGGGTCTGCACCCCGGTCATGCCCGACGGGCTTTCGGGATAAGTCTTGGCCTTTTCCTCTAGCGTGTGCGGCGCGTGATCGGAACCGATGACATCGATCAGGCCGTCGGACACCGCCTGCCACAGCGCTTCGCGGTGATACGCTTCGCGGATCGGCGGGTTCATCTGCGCCAGGGTGCCGAGGCGCTCGTAGCATTCAGGCGCGGCCAGCGTGAGATGCTGGGGCGTGGTTTCGACCGTCGCGAAATCGCGCGCGTCGGCCAGCAGCGGCAGTTCTTCGGCGGTGGTGACATGCAGGACGTGCAAGCGCCGCCCGGCCGCCCGCGCCAGCCGCAACACGCGCTCGGTCGAACTGCGCGCCGTTTCGGCATCGCGCCAGACCGGATGGGTGCGCACATCGCCGCGCATGGCGTAGGATTTGCGCTCGCGCAGGCGTTCTTCGTTCTCGGAATGCACCGCCATACGGCGCGTGCCGCCCTTCAGCGCAGCGGCAATCGCCTCTTCCTGTTCCAGCAGCAGCGTGCCGGTCGACGAACCCAGAAACGCCTTGACGCCGCAGACGCCCGGCAGCCGTTCCAGCGCCGCAAGGGCCCCGACATTGTCCGGCGTGGCCCCGACGTAGAAGGCGTGATCGCAATGCATCCGCCCGGCGGCGCGGGCGAGCTTGTCCTCGATGGCGGCGCGCGTGGTGGTCGGCGGATTGGTGTTCGGCATCTCGAACACGGCCGTCACTCCGCCCAGAACCGCGGCTCGGGAACCCGTTTCAAGATCTTCCTTGTGAGCGTTGCCGGGCTCACGGAAATGGACCTGGGTGTCGATCACCCCCGGCAGGACGTGCAGTCCCCGGGCATCGAACTCCGCGGCCGCCGGTCCGGCGACTCTGCCGATGGCAACGATGCGTCCGGCGCGAATACCAAGGTCGGCTTGTGCAATGCCGTTCGGCGTTGCACACATTCCACCGCGGATCAAAAGATCGTAGCTTTCCATGGCCCAAGCAGTAGGCTGCACGCCGATCCTTGGCAACAGCATCACGAGGCGATCTTGATTCGTAAACCCTGCCAGCTCAGCGACCGTGCCGTCATCGCCGTATCGGGACCGGAGGCGATCAGCTTCCTGCAGGGGCTGGTGACCAACGATGTCACAAAGCTGACGCAGCCCCTCTATGCCGCCATGCTGTCGCCGCAGGGCAAGATCCTGTTCGATTTCCTGATGTCCGCCCAAGGCGAGACGGTGCTGATCGACGTCCAGAAGGACCAGCGCGCCGCCCTCGCCAAGCGACTGTCGATGTACAAGCTGCGGGCGAAAGTGGAGATCGCGACTCGCGACGACCTCATCGTCATCGCCGACGAAGGCCCGGACGACCCGCGCCTGGCCACCCTCGGCCAGCGTTCCATCGTGCCCGCCGGGATCGAAACGGTCGACGGCGCCAGCGCCTATCACGAGTGGCGGTTCGGCCTCGGCGTGCCGGAAGCGGCCGATTTCGGCTCCGAAAAGGTGTTCGCCATGGACGGCGGCCTCGACGAGCTCAACGCCATTTCCTTCACCAAAGGCTGCTATGTCGGCCAGGAACTGACCGCGCGCATGAAGCACCGCGGCACCGACCGCAAGCGGATTTTGCCGTTCAATGGCCCCGAAATCGAACTCGAAATCGGCGCGGCGATCGTTTCCGGCGGGGTCGAGATCGGCACCGTCATGTCGTCCTATGGCGATGCCGGCTTCGCGCTCATCCGTCTCGACCGGCTGGCGGAAGCGTCCGAACCGCTGACCGCCGCCGGTGCCAAAATAACGATCACCAAACCGGAGTGGCTTTTTACTTGATTCACACAAACGCCGCAGCAAAGTGGCGCCGGACTTGAATCGCTGCGCTTTCGGGCCGACAACCGGTTTCGAATATTCGAAAAGCGCCCATTAGGAGGGTTACCCCATGCTGCATCATGTTTCAGTTGGCGTGCGTGACGTTGAACGCGCCGCCCAGTTCTACGACGCCGTGCTCGGAGCGCTCGGCTACAAACGCGTCATGGAGTTCCTGCCTTACGGCATCGGCTATGGCATCGAGCATCCCCAGTTTTGGGTCCAGCTGCCGCACAACCAGCAGGTCGCGACCGCGGGCAATGGCGTCCATATCAGCTTCATCGCCCGCACGGCGGCCGCGGTTGATGCCTTCCACGCCAAGGCGATCGAATTCGGCGGCCAGGATGCCGGCGCCCCCGGCCCGCGTCCCGACTACAGCCCGGAGTATTACGGCGGCTTCGTGATCGATCTCGACGGCAACAAGCTGGAAGCCACCGTGCTGCCGGAACCGGTCGAAGCCCCGGCCCCGAAGGCCGTTGCCAAGAAGGCTGCCAAGAAGGCGGCGCCCAAGGCTGCGAAGAAGCCCGCCCCGGCCAAGAAGGCCGCTCCCGCGAAGCCGGCCAAAAAAGCGGCTCCCGCCAAGAAGGCTGTGAAGGCTGCACCGGCGAAAAAGGCTGCCAAGCCCGCCGCGAAGCCGGTCGCCAAGAAGGCCGCCAAGAAAGTCGCTCCCAAGGCCGCCGCGAAGCCGGCCAAGAAGGTCGCCCCCAAGGCGGTGAAGAAGCCCGTTCCGGCGAAGAAGGCCAAGGGGAAAAAGGGAAAGAAGTGAGCGACGGCTTTAGCCGCTGCCCGTGGCCGGGCGTCGATCCGCTGTACGTCTCCTACCATGACAAGGAATGGGGCGTACCGGAGCTCGACGCCCGGGCGCTGTACGAAAAGCTGGTCCTCGACGGCTTCCAAGCGGGGCTGTCGTGGATCACCATCCTTCGCAAGCGGGAGAACTTCCGCAAAGCGTTCGAAGGATTCCAGCCCGAGAAGATCGCCCGTTATGGCAAGCGGGAGGTGGGCCGCCTTCTGGCCAACGAGGGCATCGTTCGCAGCCCGGCCAAGATCAACGCCGCGATCAAGGGCGCTCAGCTCTGGCTCGAGATCCAGGAAAAAGAGCCCGGCGGGTTTCCCTATCTGATCTGGAAGCATGTCGACGGGCGGCCCAAAGTCAATCACTGGCGCACCATCAAGCAGGTCCCGGCCGAGACGCCGATGAGCCAGAAGCTAGCCAAGGAGCTGAAGCAACGTGGCTTCAATTTCTGCGGCCCGGTGATCATCTACGCCTTCGCCCAGGCGGTCGGGATGGTCAACGACCACGTCGTGACCTGCTTCCGTCATGCCGACTGCGAGGCGCTGGCCGAGAGCGTCGCCCTGCCGATGCTGGAAGAAAAGCGCGCCCGCACCACCCGTATCAAGTGAGCTCTGGGGAATCCCGATGCTGAAATACGTCCTTGCCGCAGCTCTGCTGCTGACCGCTGCCGAGGCCAAGACGCCGGCCGAAGTCTGGAAAGACGGCATCAAGGACGCCAACGCGGTCTGGGCCACCCAGAAGCACGCCTATCTCAAGATCAACGACGCGGCCTATCTGCATGAAGGCGAATTCGCCTCGCTGATCGGCGATCCCAAGCAGCCGGCGACCTGGCACTGGACCAAAGGCAAGCAGCCCAATGCGGCGCTGATCGCCAGCTTCCAGAAAGGCAAAGCCGTGCTGACCAAAGCCGGCAAGCCCGTCCCTGAGGCGGCACTGGCCAACGGCATCGATATCGTCCCGGGCATCGACGTCACCGGCGGCGCGACCCAGATGGCACCGGGCGAGACCGGCCTACGTCTGTGGGTGTTCGATCAGAACAACAAGGCGGCGAAGGCGTTCAAGGGCATCGACGTATTTCCGTACGATCCCGCCTACCGCGTCACTGCCAATTTCAAGCCCGACCCGAAATTCACGCCGCGTGTCTTCCGCACCTCGCGCGGGCTCGACAAGCAGTTCTATCATGCCGGCGACGCCGTCTTCACGCTGCAAGGCAAGACCGTTACCCTGCCCCTGTACGGCGACGCCAAGAAGCCGGGCGACGTCAAATCGCTGTCCTCGTTCTATATCGACGAGCTGACCGGTAAAGGCGCCTATCGCGCCGGACGCTATGTCGATGTCGAGGAGCCGGTCGGCAAGTTCCCGCCGGCCAAGGTCACCATCGACTTCAATTTCGCCTATAATCCGAACTGCGCCCGGTCGAGCTTCTTCAACTGCCCGTTTGCGATCGACTTCATCCCGCTGGCGATGAAAGCCGGCGAAAAGAACCCGCACGCCGGACCGCATTGAAGCCCTCAATTTATGATCGTAAGCGATATGACCGCCGGTTGGTGGCCTCACTCCTGAAGGATTGCGCGTTTTTTTTAACCGGTCGGGCACAACTCTGCGCCACAATACGGCCATGGATTTCGAGCCGCTCCTCGCTGTGTCCGTTCACCCCGTGATCGCGGAGACCGCCCGCTATTTCCAGACGCTCGCGCCTGGCGATACGCTGCCAAAGCGGCATGCGTTCCGTCCCAACCACGTCCGTCATGCCCTGGGTTATATTTTCCTCGTCGATGTTCTGCCCGGGGACTATCGCTGGGAATTGGTCGGCGAAAAGGTCGGCATCCTGTTCGGAACCAACCGGCAAGGCTCGCTGCTGAGCACGCTACAGCCGATAGAACTGCGCCATCTGCTCAAACCGATGTACGACGGCATTGTCGCGTCGCACGCATTTCACTACTGCCGCGGCCGCTACACCTGGCCCGACAGGTCGGTGGCGATCGAGCGGCTGCTGATCCCCATGACCGACGATCAAGGCCGGTTGACGAGCATTTTCGGCGTGACGATGCCGGTCGAGTCGCTCGACGATTTCGTCATCGTGTTCACCGGTATGGGCGCCGCCGGTTTCGAAGTCGATGAAATCGTGACCTGCGGCGCGGTCGCCCGCGAGCCGGCTTAAGCCTGGTGTACACATCGGTTCAGCCAAGCGGCCGAGACATACGATCGTTTGGTGTTAGACCCATTAAAAGTTGCACCTATAACCCCATTGTTTGTAGTATTTTTTAACCGCTCGGGCATAACTCAGCGGCACAATACCGCTATGAACTTTGCGCCGCTCCTCTCCGCCTCAATACATCCCGCGATCGCAGACGCCGCGCGCTATCTCCAGACGCTCGCGCCGGGCGACGCGCTGCCGAAACGGCGCAACTTTCGCCCCAACCGCGTGCCCGGCCTGCTCGGCTACTACTTCCTGCTCGACGTTCTCGACAACGGTGAGGATTACCGCTACGCGCTCGCCGGCGAACACATGGCGCTACTGTTCGGAACCGACGCCACCAACATGCGGCTTAGCGAACTCGGTGATGATGCGCAGCTTGCTCGCATCAGGGACACCTATGATGCCGTGGTTGCGACCCGCACGTTTCATTACGTCCGCGGCCGCTATACCTGGCCGGAGCGATCCGTCGGCATCGAACGCTTGCTGGTGCCGATGACCGACGACGACGGGACGCTCAATACCATCCTCGGCATCTCCGTTCCCGACACGCAGCTCGACATGTTGAACCTGCTCGCAGGTATTGGCGCGGCCGTCCTCGAGATCGACACCACGATCGTCGGCTAAAAAAACGCCTAGACCCACAACTCCACTTCGGGCTTCGACAGAACCTCGCCCCAGCTCAGCCGCCACATGCCGCGCGGCTCGGTGGTAGACGCGGCGACGGCGGGGCCGCTGAGGTACTGGAAGCCGGCATCCTGGGCGAATTTCAGGGCGTTCTTGTCGCGCACATTGTGCAGGAAGGTGCCGAGATTGTTGCGGCGGGCAAACTGCGCCAGACGTT
>JAHFQC010000088.1 GCA_023259375.1 Alphaproteobacteria bacterium | reverse complement strand
ATCGACCGGCGTTTATAAGGCGCTGGGAGCGGCCCGCCGTGCCGCCGCCGATCACGGTTCGCTGATGCCGCCGGCCCATATCCTCAACGCGCCGACCAAGATGATGAAAAATCTCGGCTACGGCGCCGGCTATCAATACGATCCCGATACCGAAGACGGCTTCTCGGGCCAGAACTACTTTCCCGACGGCATGGCGCGCGAGCGCTATTACCAGCCGCGGGAAGTCGGCTTCGAACGCGAGATCCAGAAGCGCCTAGACTACTGGGCGAAACTGAGAGCGAAGAAGAGCGGATCTGATTAGCGCCGCCGCAACGAACCGCGAGCGCGCGCAATCGTGATCGCTGGCGGGGCGCTATTTTAATTCTACACTATCGCACCAGCCAATAATTTGATGTTTCACTTCCGGCTGCAATCGGGCGGGAGTCGCGGATGAGCAAGTTCTGGTGGACGATCTACGGGGTGGTGGTTGTCGTCGCAATTCTGGTGACGGTGGTCCCGCGGGCGTTCGGCGGCGGCTTCAACTTCGGCCTCGGCATCGATACGAATGCCTCCGCGAGCGATGTCGGGCTGCCGGTCTATCCCGGCGCCAAGCCGCATCATGACAAGGACGACGATTCATCCGCCCGCATCACCGGTGCGTTCGGCGGTTTCGGCATGAAGATCGTGGCCGTGAAGCTGGAAAGCAACGATCCGTCAGAGCGGATCGTGCCGTTTTACCTGAACGCCCTGCGCAAGTTTGGACCGGTGCTGGATTGCTCGGCCGGCAAGCCGTATCCGCCCAAAGCGGCGAAAAACTCCGACCGTCTCGATTGCAGCGACGATCATCCCAAGCCGGGCGAAATCCTGTTCAAGGTCGGCGTGAAGAAGAATTTCCACATCGTCGGGATCGAGCCCAACGGGCACGGCAGCATCATCAATCTCGCCGCCATCGATCTGCACGGCGCCGACTGATCGTCGCGAAGTGATATGTGCTGCTGATAGACCGCGGGTTAGTCCGGCCAGATGGTCGTGAGCACCCAATGCGTCGGGGTCTCAGTGATTTCGGCGATGATGGCGCCGGCCGAGAGCTGCTTGGCCTTTTCGCGTTCGACGAACGCTTTGGTGACATTGGCCTTGGGAAAGGTCTCGACGTCTTGGGTAGCGCTCAACGAAACCTCTCCTGGTGCACGGCCGGGTTCATACCCAACAGTAAAGTACACCCATTTCGGGAAGGTTTATTTTTACCGGAGCCGGGGTAGGGGAATATCCCTATGCCGGCGGCGCCCCGCTGGCGGGCTTCTTGTCGCCGTAGCGCAGCACCGTGGCCTTTTCGATGGTGACGAGACCGGACCCCATCATGGTGTCGAGCACGGGTAGGAAGGTGTCGATCTTCTCCTCGGCATCGCAGATCTCGATCACCACCGGCAGGTCCTCGGACAGGCGCAGGATCTTGGCGGTATGCAGCCGGCTCGATTTGCCGAATCCCATCGGCCCGCGCAGGACGGTGGCGCCAGCCAATCCCATCTCGCGCGCCTTGAGCACGATGGCTTCGTAAAGCGGCTTGCCTTCGAACCGATCGGCCTCGCCGAAGAAGATGCGAAGAAGTTTCGCGTCGGACGGAATTCTCGTCATCTTACGCTCCCTTCAATTGATTGATCAGGCCACCTGTCAGCGAGCCCAGCCATACTCCCAGCATGCAAAGCGTCACCGAGCCCACGATGTTCCCGCCGGCGGCCATCCATTCACCGTCGTGCATCAGGTTCAGGGTCTGCAGCGAGAACGAGGAAAAGGTGGTGTAGCCGCCGCAGAAGCCGGTCATCCAGAACTGGCGGGTGCTGCCGGAGACGAACAGGCGGCCGTCTGGGGAGGTCACGGTAAAGAGAAATCCGATGATGAATGAGCCGGTGATGTTGATGATCAGCGTGCCCCAGGGAAACGTCTCGCCGATCGACGAGGCGACCAGGCCGGAAATCGCGTAACGGGCGCCGGTCCCCAGCGCACCTCCGGCCATCACGGTCAGCAGTAAGGGCAGGGGCGGCATGGGCAAAACTCCAGGCACTGGTAGAATCTTCCTAAGCCTACTAGAACCCCCATCGCGACCCCACGGCAACCCAAAATGGCCAGCGAACAACGTATCGAACGCGACGACGACGGCATCCGGCTGGACCGCTGGTTCAGGCGCCATTACCCGGCGCTCACCCATGGCCACCTGGAAAAGCTCCTGCGCACCGGGCAGGTGCGGCTCGACGGCAGCCGCGTGAAGTCCTCCGACCGGCTGGCAGCCGGCCAGATGCTGCGCCTGCCGCCGCTGGTGACCGAAGGCAACCTGACCGAGAAGCCGCGGCAGGCACAGCCGCAGATGCAGGGCAGCTTGCAGGACTTGATCCTCCACATGGATTCCTCGGTGATCGTGCTGAACAAGCCGCCGGGGCTGGCGACGCAGGGCGGTTCGGGTCTCTCCAAGCACATCGACGGCATGCTGGACTCGCTGACGTTCGAGAAGCGCCAGCGCCCGCGTCTGGTCCATCGCCTCGACCGCGATACCTCAGGCGTCCTGGTGATCGCCCGCACCGTTCCCGCTGCCGCCGCGCTGTCGAAGGCGCTGGCCCTGCGCGATTCCTCCAAAATCTACTGGGCCTTGACCAAAGGCGTTCCGGCCAAGAAGCAGGGCACCATCAAAGCGGCGCTGCTCAAGGAAGGCGGCCACGGTCCGCACGGCCGCGACGAGAAAATGGCGGTCCGCGACACTGACGAATCCAAGCACGCCATCACGGACTACATGGTGCTGGGAGAAGCGGGCGAGGAGTTCGCCTTCGTGGCGGCCAAGCCGGTCACCGGCCGCACCCATCAGATCCGCGTCCATCTCGCGTTTCTCGGCACCCCCATCGTCGGCGATTTCAAATACGGCGGTGACGCGGCCAAGGGCACCGGCATGATTGCCGACCGCCTGCATCTGCACGCCCGCGCCATCGACATCGCGCATCCCGATGGCGGCCGTTTGCAGGTGACGGCGCCGTTGCCCGACCACATGCGTACCAGTTTCGAAGCCCTCGGCTTCGATCCCGATGCCGAGCCGAAGATGTTCTCCTTCAAGCCGGACAAGCCGGCGGCGAAGAAATCGAGCTATAGCCCGTTCCGGTCGGCGAGCAGCAAATCCGACCCCAGGATCTTTGGCCGCAGAACTGCCGACGAGAAATTCGGTGCCAAGAAGCCGGGTGCGAAGAGGCCGGGTGCCAAGAAACTGGGTGCGAAAAAACCGGGTGGGAAGAAGCCGGGTGGGAAGAAGCCGGGTGCGAAAAAGCCGGGCGTGCGGACCCCGCGCGGAAAGAAGAGATGAAGCGTTTCTACAAAGAGGTCACGGTTTCTGCAGCGCCGTTCCGTATTCTGCTTGATGGCCGTCCGGTGAAAACACCGGCGCGGGTGCCGCTCGAATTGCCGACCGCCGCGCTGGCCGAAGCGCTGGCCGAAGAATGGCGTTCGCAAGGTGACGAGATCGCGCCCGAAGCCATGACGCTGACCAAGCTCGCCAACACCGCACTCGATCGCGTCGCGACAATGCGTGAAGCAGTGATCGAGCAGGTGGCGGCGTACGTCAACGATCTGCTCTGTTATCGCGCCGAGCATCCGGCCGACCTTGTGACGATGCAGTCGGCCGAATGGGACCCGCTGCTCGATTGGGCCGCCGAGCGTTACGGCGCGCGGCTTCGGACCCGCCCCGGCATCGTTCACTTTGCGCAATCCGACGACGCTGTGGCCGCGCTCCGTCGTGCCGTCGAAGCGTATGACGATTTCGCGCTTACCGCCCTCGCCACGGTGGCGCCAATCCTCGGATCGCTGGTGCTCGCCCTGGCGCTGGCCGAAGGCCGTCTCGACGCCGAAGCCGCCTTTGCGCTCTCCACCCTTGATGAGCGTTACCAATCCGAACGTTGGGGCAAGGACGCCGAAGCCGAAACCCGCGCCGCCGGCCTGCTCGATGCGGTGAAGTCGGTGGAGCATTTCCTCCATCTGTCATCCCGGACGCGCTAGCCCCAACTCGTCATGGCCGGCCATGACGAATGAGGAGCTTCCACTCCCTCCGCGCTTTGCTGCGCTTGGCCGGGATGACAGAAACGGCGGATGACATCGAATATCCCCCGCACTACATTTGCTCGTGATTTCCCCCGGGGCTCGCCCATGAAGCATGTCATCCAGGAACTCGAAGAACGTCGCGCCCGCGCCCGTCTCGGCGGCGGCGAGGCCAGGATCGAGAACCAGCACAAGAAAGGCAAGCTGACGGCGCGCGAGCGCATCGAACTGCTCGTCGATCCCGGCTCGTTCGAAGAATTCGGCATGTTCGTCGAGCACCGCAATTACGAGTTCGGCTCCGACAAGACGCGCATTCCGGGCGACGGCGTGGTCACCGGCTGGGGCACCATCAACGGCCGCATGGTCTATGTCTTCGCCAAGGATTTCACCGTGTTCGGCGGTTCCACCTCGGAAGCCCATGCCGAGAAGATCTGCAAGCTGCAGGACATGGCGCTGCAGAACCAGGCGCCGATCATCGGGCTGTACGACGCCGGTGGGGCGCGCATTCAGGAGGGCGTCGCTTCGCTCGCCGGTTTTGGCGAAATCTTCAAGCGCAACGTCATCGCTTCTGGCGTGATCCCGCAGATATCGGTGATCATGGGCCCGTGTGCTGGTGGCGATGTCTATTCTCCGGCGCTGACCGATTTTGTCTTCATGGTCCAGGGCACCAGCTACATGTTTATCACCGGCCCCGATGTGGTGCGCACGGTCACGCATGAGGACGTCACGCCGGAAACCCTCGGCGGTGCCAAGGTGCACACCACCAAATCTTCGGTCGCCGACGGCAGTTACGAGAACGATATCGTCTGCCTCGAGGAAATCCGCCGCCTCTACGATTTCCTGCCGCTCAATAATCGCGAGAAGGCGCCGCATTTGCCCACCGACGACGTGCACGACCGCGTCGAGGATTCACTCGACACCCTGGTGCCGGAAACGCCGAACAAGCCGTACGACATGCGCGAGCTGATCCTGAAAGTCGCGGACGAGGGCGACTTCTTCGAGATCGGTGCCGAATTCGCCAAGAACATCTTGACCGGTTTCGGCCGCATCGAAGGCAACACCGTCGGCTTCGTTGCCAATCAGCCGCTGGTGCTGGCGGGCGTGCTCGATACCGACGCCTCCCGCAAGGCGGCGCGCTTCGTGCGCTTCTGCGATTGCTTCAACATTCCGATCGTGACCTTCGTCGATGTCCCCGGCTTTTTGCCCGGCACGGCGCAAGAGCACGGCGGCATCATCAAGCACGGCGCCAAGCTGCTTTATGCCTACACCGAAGCGACGGTGCCGAAAGTCACGGTCATCACCCGCAAGGCTTACGGCGGCTCTTATCTGGTGATGGCGTCAAAGCATCTGCGCGGCGACGTGACCTACGCCTGGCCGTGGGCTGAGATTGCCGTGATGGGCGCCAAGGGCGCGGTGGAGATCATCTTCCGCAAAGACGCCGGCGATCCCGACGCACTCGCCGCGCGCACCAAGGAATACGAGGACAGTTTCCTCAACCCCTTCGTCGCCGCCAGCCGCGGCTGGGTCGACGAAGTCATCCGCCCGCACAACACGAGAAAACGCGTCGCCGGCGCCCTGCGCATGCTGCGCAACAAACAGGTCGAAGCGGTGTGGAAGAAACACGGGAACGAGCCGTTGTGAACGACACCCGCTGCCGTCGTATTTCTTCGTGGTCGGACGTCAGTTCTGTCCGCAACTGGTGATGTTCGCGACAATCTCCGAATAGGGCGGCATTGGAAGGTTGGCCAGAATGGTGCTGCTGTCCGATGTCAATTGCACGGCTTCTCTGGCGGCGTCCTTGGCGTCTTTGGTCTTCGCGAGAACTTCGCCTGTCGTCGTGTCCTTGATGGCCTGAGCCCATTTCGTCCGCGCCTCTGCAGCCGAGGCCGCGCTTTCGCTCGCCGCTCTGAGTCCGATGTTGATGTTGTTGCCCATCTGGGAGATGTCTGGAGATGAGCGGTGCATCGCTATTTCGACGGATTTGGCGATCCCATCCGCGGTCAGACGTACCGAAAGCGGGGCCTGATTGTATGCGGAGATTTCGCGCTCGGCTGCGGCGAGAGCCGACTTTGCGGCGTCAATGGCCGATGTGGTCGCCGCGTCTTGCTTCTTTGCGTTCTGGGTTTTGGCGATCTTGTCTCGCAACGAAGTGATCGAGAGTTGGAGGGCGTCGGGGTCGGCATTTTGCAGGAAACTCGCTGCTGTCGTGATGCAGCGCATCCCTTGATAGCCTTTGAGATAGGCTTGCCCTTCTTTTTCCGGGTCGTAATAGCTGCGGTAGGTGGATAATGAACCCGCGCCGATACCGAGGCCTCCCACGACATCTTTGCTGGCTCCGAAGAAGGCGGCCGAAAGAGTTGCCGTAGCCACGCCGATAAGCGTGCTGTCGAACCCGGTTTGAATGGTGTACTTCGCTTTGTAGTGGTTGAAGTATTTCTCTCGCTCTTTAACCACCTCTTTCATGGCGTCTTTTAAGTCGTCCGATAACTTCGCTTTGTTCCAGCCACTGGTATCCGGTGGTGGCGCTTCATCGGCAAATCTGGTCCCAGCGATTGGCGCACAGCCCGCACACAACGCGCACAAAATGAAGACTGACAATTTTTGCATGACATCGCCCCTCGAATGTTAGCAAGTAAGGCTAACAATGCATGATTGAGAGTCAACGCCGAGGGCGTTCTTGATGGCGTATTTGCGTTGGCGGGCGAGTGCAAATGCGACCCGATACCATCTGTTGATTTTGTGTGTTTTTTACCCGCGGCCTTTGCGTCGGATCTGGTGGGGTAATCTGATGGCCGCGCCAATCGGCGAACAGAGCGTTCCGCACTGGGCAGAGATAGCCTTTTGCCGTTAGCGGAGCCGTCCCCATCTCTCAGGCAGAGGTTCCGGCGTCTTGGCTGTTTGAGCTTGCGTGTCTGTTGCACTATGTGTTTTCCGTTGCCAAAACTGCACGGCGAATGTTGTTCCACCTCAATCGCTTGATGCCGATTTTTCCGAATTGAATTGCGGTTTCTGCGTTTTCTGCAGACCCGCTCTCTCCTCAGTGCTATCGCGGAAATCCGCAAAACAATTATCTTGCCGAAGCCGTTCCCAGTGAAGCCGAACCCCATGATCGATCTCGCCATTCCCACCCTCGAAACCGAGCGCCTGATCCTGCGCGGTCATCGCGAGGCCGATTTCGAAAACATGCTGGCGATGTGGCAGGACCCCGTGGTGCAGCGCCATTTCCACGGCGAAGCGATGAGCCGTGAAGACGCCTGGACGCGGTTCCTGAAGGGCCTCGGTATGTGGTCACTTCGCGGTTACGGCATCTTCGCCATCGAGGAGAAGGTGAGCGGCGCCTATGTCGGCATGACCGGCGCCTTCGAGGTACGGCGCGAGATGACGCCGCGCATCGACGATCTGCCCGAGGCGGGCTGGTCGCTGGCGGCGCGGTTTCACAGTCAAGGCTATGCCACCGAAGCGACGCGCGCCGCGCTCGCCTGGATGGACCGGGCGTTGGGCGGGCCGGCGATGTTCTGCATCATGGTGCCGGAAAACGTGCCGTCGATCCGCGTGGCGGAAAAGTGCGGCTTCGTACGCTCGCACGAAACGCTCTATAAAGACGAGCCGACGCTGGTGATGAAGCGCCCGCCGCAAATCGGGATTGTTGGCGTCACAACCAATTGAGCATATCCCAGCGCAGAATCGCGCTATGATCTGCCTGTTATTTCAGCAATTGGGGGAGCAGGCATGGCCGAGTTCAGCGGTCCCGAGTGGTGTGCGCGTTTTCCCGGCAGCCGGTCGATCGTCGATCTTCATCCCGATTGGCGCGGCAAGGTGTTGGCGTTCGTCTCTGCGCTGGAGCGGGGCGGGGCACGTGTCGATGTCCAGGCGACGCTGCGTCCGCCGGAGCGCGCCTATCTGATGCACTGGTGCTGGATGATCGCCAATCTGTCCCAGTCGCCTGTTGCGGTGCCGGCGATGGATGGTCTCGGCATCGACTGGACGCATGACGGCAACGCGCGGCGGGCCAGGGCCGCGGCGGAAGCGATGATCGATCAATTCGAACTGCAGTTCCTGCCGTCGCTCAAGAGCCGCCACATCTTCGGTCGCGCCATCGACATGACGATCGCCTGGGACGGCGGCCTCAGCATCCGCGATTTCGACGGCAACCTGCATTACGTGCTGTCGGAGCCGCGCAACGGCACCAATCCCGAACTTGCCAAGGTCGGCGCGACGTATGGCGTCATCAAGCTGGCGACCGATCCGCCGCATTGGAGCGACGACGGGCACTGACCTCTGCGACAGGTTGGCGGCGCCGCGGATTGTGATTTGCGGCGGGGGCTTGCGTCTCTAACATCGCAGGCTCGTAGAGGGAGACCTGTCGTTATGCTGTTGCGTTCCGCGTCCGTCGCTTGTGCTGCGCTGTTTCTGATCGGGGCCGCTCCGGCCCGTTATCCGGCCCATTCCGTCACCAGCCCCGAGATCAAGGCCGCCGATATTGCCGCGCGCGACAAGGCGATTGCCGACGATGCCTTCGAAGGCCGCGGCCCCGGTACGGTCAACGGCGAAGCTTCGGCGCAGTGGATCGCCGACGAGTTGAAGCGTCTCGGCGTCAAGCCGGGCAATCACGGCAGCTATTTTCAGGATGTCGGCGCCGCAGTGATCGCGCTCGACGGCGCCAAGTCGAGCCTGTCCTTTGCCACCCGCGCGGGCACCGTCACGCCGAATTTCCCGGAAGCGGTGACCTATTGGACGCCGCGCTATGGCGCCAACACGGTCGAGGTGAAGGACGCGCCGCTGGTGTTCGTCGGCTACGGCGTGGTGGCGCCGGAATACGGCTGGAACGACTACGCGGGTGTTGATGTCAAAGGGAAGACCGTCGTCATCCTGGTCAACGATCCCGGCAACGAAGACGCTGCGCCCGATCCGGCCTTCTTCAAGGGCAAGGCGATGACCTATTACGGCCGCTGGACCTACAAGTACGAAGAAGCCGCGCGCCAGGGCGCCGCCGCCGCCATTATCGTGCATGAAACCGTGCCGGCCGCGTACGGCTGGAGCGTGGTGCGCAATTCCCATTCTGGCAGCAAATACTGGCTGCAGACCAAGGACAAGAACGCCGGCCGCGTGAAGATCGAAGGCTGGGTGACGCTCGACACCGCCAAGGATCTGTTCCAGCGCGCCGGGCTCGATTACGCGACGCTCAAAGCGGCCGCCAACAAGCGCGGCTTCAAGGCGGTCGAGATGGCCGGCGAGACGCTTAGCGTTCACGCCGTGTCGCAGGTCCGTCAGGTCAACACGCGCAACGTGATCGGCGTCATTCCGGGCAAGAAGAACCCCGGTGACGTGATGATGTTCAGCGCCCATTGGGATCATCTCGGTCTCAAGCCGGAACTGCCCGGGGCCGACAAGATCTACAACGGCGCCGTCGACAACGGTTATGGCGTGGCGATGGTGCTGGAACTGGCGGAAGCCTTCGCCCATGACCCCAAGCCGCAGCGCTCGATCGCCTTTGCCTTCTGGACCATGGAAGAGCAGGGCCTGCTCGGCTCCGAGTATTTCGCTAAGCATCCGGTCTGGCCGCTCGGGCACATTGTCGGTGTCGTCAATTGGGATGCCGGTATCGCCGGCGGCCGCGCGCGCGACATGCAGCTCACCGGCAACGGCCAATCCGAGCTTGAGGACGTTCTTGCCGATGCGCTGAAGACGCAGAACCGGGTCATCACGCCCGATTCCGAGCCCGAGAAAGGCGGTTTCTTCCGCTCCGACCATTTCAGTCTGGCGCGCGGCGGCGTTCCCGCCATCACGCCCGGCAGCGGTGAGGACCTGATCGATGGCGGCAAGGCGCGGGCCAAGGCGCTGGGCGACGATTATCTCGCCCATCACTATCATCAGCCCTCGGACGAATTCGATCCCAAGTGGGATTTCTCCGGCATGTCGGCCGATGTCGAGATCCTGCACACTGTGGGCGATACGCTGGCCAATTCCGACAAGTGGCCGAACTGGCATGCCGACAGCGAATTCCGCGCCGCCCGCGACAAGGTCATGGGTAAGAAGTAGCGGTCACACCGTCTTCGGAATGCGCGCCGCCTGGGTGGCGACGCGCTCGGCGGTGCGTTCGATGTGGATCAGGCGCCGGGTCAGCGATACCATGGCGTTGTGGCCGCCGAGGCTTTCGCCCAGGCTGCGCCGGTGCAGGTGGCCCTTGGGTCCCTCCGTCACGGCATTGGGATCGAGCGTCTGATCGATGTTGCTGCGGGCGTTCTGTAGCAGCTTTTCGGTGGTGTCGGGATCGAGTTCGGCCTTGCGGGTGCGGAACAAGACGCGCATCGACGCGAGGTCCGACGCCAACAGGTAATTCGCGCTGACAAGGTTGTTGAGATCGGCCAGCACCTTGCGGTCGATCTTGGGCTCGTCGGCGAGGCGCCGCACGGTCATCGCGAGGTTGGCGGTGGCATCGTGGGCTCGCTTGCGCGCCAGCCGGAAGTCGTTGTCGTTGCGCCGCCGCGCCAGCGACAGAGCGGCGTAAGCGCGGTCCGCCGCGACCATGGTGGCGACCAGCTTGGGCACGTTCTTCCATTCCCAGCTCGGCAACAGATAGCTGAAGCCCCATGCCAGGCCCGCGCCGACCAGCGTATCGCCGACGCGCTCAATCACCAGCACGGTTCCCGGCTCGACCGCAGGTCCGAAGAAGTGAAGCTGGAGCAGCGCCGTGACCGAGGCGCACAGCGCGGTGACGCGGAAATCGACGGTGGCAAACGCGTGCGCGCCGCCGACGGTGAACAGCACAGGGATGAACAGCAGCGGCGCCGGAACATAGTGCACGAGAAGCGCCGCAACCACGCAACCCGCTACCGTGCCGATAATACGGTCGTTACGGCGCTGCTTGGTGACGGCATAGCTCGCTCGCATGATCAGCATGGTGGTGAGCAGCACCCAGCCGCCGTGCACGATACCCGGCATCAACAGTGTCAAGAGATAGCCCGACACCATCGCGCCGGTCAGCCGCAGCGTGTAGCGCAACACCGGCGACGACCAGCTGAACTGCGAGGCCAGCACGCGCGGGTCCATGCGGTCGCGATGCACGAAGGCTTCGAGGTCGACGTCGGGCAGGATGGTGCGGGCATCGGCGTCGGGATTGGCGGCCTGCGCCAGCCGCTCCATGCGAGCGATGCCGAACCCCAGTTTGTGGCCGGTGGAACGGAAGGCCGAGGTCGCAAGGGTCTCACGCCCCCAGCTTGTAGCGGCCAGTTGGTCGACCTCCGCTTGCAGGGCGGCGATCTCGTCGGTGTGAGGGTTGAACGCGAACCGCATGCCCGGTGTGGTCAAGGCGAGGGCCAGCTCTTCGCAGTCGTCGGCGAAGGCCACGGTGAAGGTTTTCAACCGTGCCAGCAGTTCGGTGTGGCCGGAATTGCGCAAGGTCCTGATGTCGGCATCGCTGGACACCATGGAGTCGAAGATGTCGAGCAGGGTGAGCAGTGCCGCCATCCAGCGCCGCCGCGCCGCCGTTTTGCGTCCGATGAAGATGAAATCGCGCGCCGCCTGCAGCTTCTCGATGAATGTCGCGTGCGCCTCGACCAGCCGCCGCAGGGCCTCATCGGTCTGTGACGCGGGGTCGTAGAGTTCCGCCTTGGCCGCCAGATAGGCGCCGAAAGCATGAACCGCCTCGCTGAGGAAGGTCCGGCGGTTGCGGTCGTCGAGGATGACTGAGGCCGCCACGGCGAACAGGCCGTAGCCGACGCCGCCCGCCGCGAAGAAGGTCATGTAGGCGGAGACCGGCAGCAGGGCCGCCTGGTTGGCCGCCATCCCGAACAACAGCGCCAGGATGGCTGCGACCCCCAGTCCGATCGCCCGCTGGCCGAACGCCGAGACCAGGCCCGAGACGATGCTCATGACCGCCACCAGCACGCCCATCAGGTAGCGGTGATCGTGGGCGGACATGGTCAGGAAGGCGAGAAGACAGGCTCCGGTGACCGCCAGGGAGAACATCCGGACTTTGAGCGGCAACGGACCCGGCCGGTCGACGACCGAGGCGCACAGGGCTCCTGAGGCCGCCAGGATGGCATCCGTCCGGCCGAAGGCGAGGGCAAAGACGCCGCCCACCACCGCCATCCCCAGGGAAACGAAAACCCCGTTCTCGATATGCATGCGGAACAGGTTAAGGCCGAGCTGGCGCGGCACGGCTTTCAGGGGCATCCGGACGAGAGAGAGAACCGACATGGGTTTACCTGAGCCTTTGGACCTCCTAAAAGCAAGAATGCCGGTCTCGTTCGCAGTATCCGCAGCAAATACGGGGGCGTAGAGGGACGCGTGTTCAAGAAGATTCTGATCGCGAACCGGGGCGAGATCGCCTGCCGAATCATCCGGACCGCCCGCCGCATGGGGATCGCCACGGTGGCGGTCTACTCCGACGCCGACCGCGGCGCCTTGCATACCGGCCTTGCCGATGAAGCCGTACGGATCGGTCCGGCCCCCGCGGTCGAGTCCTACCTCAACACCCACGCCATCCTGGAAGCCGCCAAACAGACCGGCGCCGAGGCGATCCATCCCGGCTACGGTTTCCTGTCGGAGCGGCAGGCTTTCGCGGAAGCCGTGACCCGGGTGGCGGGGCTGACCTTCATCGGCCCGTCGCCCGAGGCGATCGCCCGGCTGGGCGACAAGATCTGGTCGAAAAAGCTCGCCAAGGACGCTGGGGTGCCGACCATCCCAGGCTATGTCGGCGAAGTGATCGACGTCGGTCACGCCGCCCGCATCGCCACCGAGATCGGCTATCCGGTGATGGTCAAGTCGTCCGCCGGCGGCGGCGGCAAGGGCCTGCGCATCGTCCGTAGCGAGAAGGATCTGCGCCAGGCGCTGCTATCGTCGCACAACGAGGCGCGCTCCAGTTTCGGCGACGACCGTCTGTTCCTGGAAAAATACATCTCGCCCTTGCACCACATCGAAGTGCAGGTGATGGGCGACAAGCACGGTCATGTCATCCATCTCGGCGAACGCGAATGCTCGCTGCAGCGCCGCTACCAGAAGGTGATGGAAGAAACGCCGTCGCCGTTCGTCGATCCCGATATGCGCCGGGCGATGTGCGGAGCGGCGGTGGCACTGGCCAAGACCGCGGGATACGACAACGCCGGCACGGTCGAATTCGCCGTCGACCAGGACAAGAATTTCTATTTCCTCGAGATGAACGCCCGGTTGCAGGTCGAGCACACCATCACCGAAGCGGTGACCGGTCTCGACATCGTCGAACTGATGATCCGCGCCGCGTCCGGCGAGCCGCTGCCGCTGCGCCAGGAGGACGTTCGTTCCCAGGGCTGGGCGCTGGAAGCCCGCATCTATGCCGAAGACCCCGCCCACGGTTTCCTGCCGTCGTCAGGCAGGCTGGTGCGCTATCACGCGCCCGACGAGGGCACGATCGGCACCGCCACGTTGCGCATCGACACCGGCGTGCACGAGGGCGACGACATCACCATCCACTACGATCCGATGATCGCCAAGGTCACCACCCATGCCCCGACGCGCGTCGAGGCGGTGAATGCGATGAGCGTGGCACTCGACGAGTTCGTGATTTCCGGCATCAAGCACAACATCGCATTCCTCAGTGCGCTGACCCACAACACGCGTTTCCGCGAAGGGCGGCTGTCGACCGGCTTCATCGCCGAGGAATTCCCGCAAGGCTTCAAGAGCCGCGCCATGGACGATGCCGCCAAGCGCCGCTTCGTCGCCGCTGCGGTGGCTGCCAAGCTCGCCCGCACCAAGCGCGCCAGCGGCATTTCCGGCACCCTCAACGGGCCGTTCCACGGCTCCGAAACGTTCACCGTCACGCTGGAAAACGCCGAGATCGCCGTCAGCGATGCTTTCCTCAAGAGCGATACGTTGTTCTGCAAGATCGACGGCGCCGATTACTCCGCCGGTGTCAAATGGCGTCCCGGCCAGTTGATGCTGCGCATCCGGGACGAGGGGCAGGAGTACGCGATCCAGCTCGTTCGCCTGCCGGGTACTTATCTGCTCAGCCAGGGCGGCCATCAGGCATTGGTGACGGTGCGCAGCACGCGCGCGGCCGAACTTGCCAAGTTTATGCCTAAGAAATCGCGTATCGACACTTCGAAGAAGCTGCTTTGCCCGATGCCGAGCCTGGTCGTGTCGATCATCGTCGACCGCGGCCAGGAGGTGAAAGCCGGCGAGCCGCTCGCAGTGGTGGAAGCGATGAAAATGGAAAACGTGCTGATCGCCGAGCGCGACGGCACCATTGGCGATATCAAGGTTCGTGCGGGCGACAATCTCGCGCTCAACGACGTCATTCTGGAATTTGCCTGACAGGAACACGGTATGGCCCAAGAAGAGGACATCACATCGCTGCGGTTGAAGATCGAAGGCCATGTGCAAGGCGTCGGGTATCGCGCCTTCGCCGCCAACGAGGCCCGCAAGCTCCTGCTCAACGGCTGGGTCCGCAATCAACTCGACGGTACGGTGGAAATTCTCGTCTCCGGGCCGACCGAGCAGGTTGAAACGTTTGTCGGCATTTGCATGCGCGGACCGCAATGGTCCACGGTGACCAATGTCGATCTTCATCGTGCTGAACCGCCCAAACTGACGGGCTTCCATATCGCGTCGACCTACTAATGCTCCAAGCTTTTGCAATTCTCCTCGGCTTCCAACTCGGAGGCGAGGTTCTCGTCCGCGTCCTGCACGTGGGCATTCCCGGTCCAGTCCTCGGCATGGTTATGCTCGGCATGGGCTGCATCGCCAGTCTCAAGCTGCGCCGCGCCTGCGAGAGTGCGGCAGCGGTCCTGCTCGGCAACCTGTCGCTGCTGTTTTTGCCGGCGGCGGTAGGCATCGTGCAATTCCTGCCGTTGATCGCCAAGCAGGGGCTGGTCATCGGCGCCGCCATTCTCGGCTCGACTGCGCTGGCGATCGCCGTCACGGCGCTGACATTCCGGTTCGTGGTTCACCGCATGAAGCTGGAGAACCGCGAATGACCGACATTTCGCGCCTCTGGGTCTATCTCTCCGCCACGCCGTTGCTGTGGCTGTTCGCGACCTTGGCCGCTTACGTTGTGGCCGATCGTTTTGCCAAGATGGTCGACCGCCATCCGCTCGCCAATCCGGTGATGGTCGCCACCATCCCGCTGGCAATCCTCTTGTGGACAACCAAGACTCCGTACACGGCCTATTTCGAGGGCGCCCAGTTCGTCCATTTCATGCTTGGACCGGCAACGGTCGCGCTGGCAGTGCCGCTCGCCGCCGAGTTCAAGCGCGTCCGCCGTCTCGGCGTGCCGATCCTGATCGCGCTGTTTGCCGGATCGCTGACCGCGATCTTCAGCGCCGTCGGTATCGCCTGGCTGCTGGGTGCGCCGCATGACGTGCTCGCCTCGCTGGCGCCGAAATCGGTCACCACCCCGATCGCCATGGGCATCGCCTCGCTGATCGGCGGCTTGCCGTCGCTGACTGCCACCATCGTCGTCGTCACCGGCATTTTGACCGGCGTGATCGCATTGCCGCTGACGCGTCTGCTCAGGGTTCACGATCACGCCGCCCATGGCTTCGCCTCGGGGCTGGCCGGTCACGGCATCGGCACCGCGCGCGCCTTCCACGACAGCCCGCTCGCCGGCACCTTCGCCGGCCTCGCGCTGGCGCTGAACGGCCTTCTCACCGCCATCCTGGCGCCGCTGGTGATGAAGCTGTTCTAGCTACTCTGCCGCCAACCGCACCGGATCGACGTCTGCGGCAGCTGAGACGTTCTCGCGGCGGCGGAACAGTTCGCGGAAGCCCGAGATCAGGAACGTGACCAGGCTCGCGGCCGTGATGAGTTCGCCGAGTCCCATGAACGGCGCCAGCGCCTTGTTCTGCGTCAGCAGGAACACCGCCAGCAGCGGGATCATCACGATCACGCCGAGCGTCGAGAGCGCGTAGTTGGTCCACGCCAGACGCTTCGAATACGTCTTCGCCGTCAGAGCATAGAAGCCGCCGTAGAGCGCCATCGTCACCCAGCCGACGAGATTGAGATGGGCATGCACCGGCATCAGCCGGAAGTCCTCGTTCATCCCCATCCACATGCCACCGAACATGCCGATCAGCACGAACAATCCACCAGTCACGAAAAACGCTGCAGAAACGCGTGGCATCAGACCCTCCAGAAATGACCCATTCCGGGAGCCGTATCCTGCTTAGGTGTGGTGCGACAAGGCGTCAGGCAAGAGCGCTTTCAGGAAAAGTGGGGACCGGTTTTCCGTCCGAAAGCGCGTAAGTCAAAGAATCTAGAGCAGTTCATCCGTTTTTGTGAAACGGTGAAGTGCTCTAGAATGATGCTATGCGTACGGGGCCGAACACCTCTTCGAAGGCTGCTCGTAGCGCGAGGTCAACTTCGTTGAAGTCCACTACAATTCCGAGATCCTTGAGACTGGTGACGCCATGGCCACGAATGCCGCACGGCACGATGCCGTCGAAATGCGTAAGGTCCGGTGCCACGTTGAGGGCGACGCCGTGGAACGTCACCCAGCGGCGCACGCGCACGCCGATGGCGGCAATCTTGTCTTCGCGATCGCCGCGCACCACCCAGATGCCGACACGGTCGGAGCGGCGTTCGCCTTTGACGTCGAAGCGCTTCAGCGCCCGGATCAGCCACTCTTCGAGATCGTGGACATAGCGCCGGACGTCGCCGCCGCGCGGCCTCAAGTTCAGCATCACATAGCCGACCCGCTGGCCGGGGCCGTGATAGGTGAACTGGCCGCCGCGTCCGGTCTTGAACACGGGAAACCGCGGATCGAGCAGGTCTTCTTCGCGGGCGCTGGTGCCGGCGGTATAGATCGGCGGATGTTCGATCAGCCAAACCAATTCGGGCGCGGTCCCGTCGGCGATGGCGGCGGCGCGCGCTTCCATGACGGCTACGGCTTCGGGGTAGGGCAAAAGCCCCGGACGGACGGTCCAGTCGGGAGGGGTTAACGCTTCAGTTGTTAACGATTGAGAAAGCATGTCGGCCTAAGCATGTACTTCGTTGTCCAGGGTACGGCCCATGCTGAACAATCTCCAGAATGTTAAAGTCGAAATCTCCGTGGTGCTTGGCCGGTCGGTCATTCCTATGCACCAGCTGCTGCGGATGGGCCGCGGCGCGGTGATCGAGCTCGATGCCAGCCAGGATGACCCAGTGCTGATCCTGGCCAACGATAAGCCCGTCGCCAGAGGCGAAATCATCATCCAGGGTGACAGGATCGGGGTCTCGGTCCTTGAGCTCCTGAAGGGCTACAACTAAACTACAAATCACTACGTAAGAACTAGGTATTCACACTAGGTTCTTGCATTTTATCGAGAACGCACCTACTTCAGTGTTGTTCACTGAGGCCGATGCCGTGCTCCCGATCGTCCTGACCCCGGAAACCGCCCGAATCGGCCTGATCGGCCAGGGCGAAGCCTTGGAGCGCCGCCGCGCGCTGCTGACAGGTTCCGGCATTACACCCATCCCCGTCGACCAGACCGGCGATCTCGGCGGCCTCCGGATACTGTTCGTTGCCGGGCTCTCCGCGGCGCAGTCCGAAGTCTTGGCCGCACGGGCGCGCCGGGCGGGCATCCTCGTCAATGTCGAGGACATTCCCGCATTGTGCGACTTCCACGTTCCCGCCATCGTCCGCCGTGGCGACCTGTTGTTCAGCGTGTCGACCCGCGGCCGTGCGCCCGGTCTGGCGCGGCGCCTGCGCGAGTGGCTGGAGCAGCGCTTCGGTCCCGAATGGGAAGAGTTTTCGGCGGAGCTGGGCGAGGCCCGCACGCGCTGGCGCGGCGAAGGCGTTGAAGCCGCCGAAATATCGGTTCGTACACGGAAGATCATCGAAGAGAAGGGATGGCTCGGGTGAGTGTGACGGTCATCAGTGGTACCCCGCGCGCTGGCGAACGGCGTGAAAGCCTCGATCAAGCGACGGCGTCGCGCTTGGCGCGGCTCCAGGCCGAAGCGGAGGGCCGCGACGCCCAAGGCATCGTCGCGTTGGCGCTCAGCGAATTCCCGAGCAAGGTCGCGCTGGTGTCGTCGTTCGGTTCGGAGTCGGCGGTGCTGCTGCATATGGCGGTGGGGATCGATCCCGACACGCCGGTGCTGTTCCTCAATACCGGCAAGCTGTTCGGCGAGACGCTGCGTTATCGTGATCGGCTGCAGGAGGTGCTTGGTATCGGCGATCTGCGGGCAGTGGCGCCGCGCGCTTCCGATCGTGCCCATCTCGATCCCGAAGGCACGCTGTGGTCGAGCGATCCCGACGCCTGCTGCCACTTCCGCAAAGTCGAACCGTTGCGCCGCATGCTGGAAGGCTTCGACGCCTCGATCACCGGCCGCAAGCGTTTCCAGACCGGCGCTCGCGCCGGTATGTCGGCGGTGGAGGTGTTCGAAGGCCGTTTCCGCTTCAATCCGCTGGCCGGCTGGTCGCAGGAGCAGCTCGAAGACTACATCACGGCGCACGATCTGCCGCGCCATCCTTTGGTGGCCGATGGCTATCCCTCGATCGGCTGTATGCCGTGCACGCGGCGGGTTAAGACCGGCGAGAGCTATCGCGATGGCCGCTGGGCCGGGCTCGACAAGGACGAATGCGGCATCCACGTCGGCGTCGACGGCGAGGGCATCTAGCGCTTCACCGGAACGTGGGGTTTGCGGGCGACCGGCATAACCTCTTGCGCTAATATTAGAGTAATCTAATATTCCGTCATCGAGGAGCCGATGGTCGCGAGCGACGTGAAACAGATGCAGGCGATGGCCCGCCGTGCCGACGAGGCGGCAGCGCTGATGCGGTCGCTATCGCACGGCGCCCGGCTCAAGGTGCTGTGCGAACTGGCCGGCGGCGAGTGCAGCGTCGGCGATCTGGTGGAGGCGTCGGGACTCAGCCAGTCGGCGCTGTCGCAGCATCTCGCCCGGCTGCGCGAGGACGGGGTGGTGACCACCCGCCGACAGGCCCAGACGATCTATTACAGCGTCGCCGATCCCAAGGTTCTGCGCGTCGTTCGGCTGCTTTATGAGCTCTATTGCGGCGCCTGACCGCCAGCGCGGCGGTTTGCCGCCCGGTTTCTGGCCCGAATGCCCGCTTTGAGGAAATTTGGCCGGATTCCAAGCCCTTCACAAGCGCTTTGGGGTTTGCTACACCCCGCCCCCCTGAGCTGCGGCCGTGGCGGAATGGTAGACGCACTAGCTTGAGGTGCTAGCGGGAGCAATCCTGTGGAAGTTCGAATCTTCTCGGCCGCACCAATACAAAATCATCCAGCTGAAATTAGTTGTATAATTTGTCCTCAGCCCCGCACTTTTGGCCGGGTGCGGGGGATAGAATGTTCAATTTGCGTTCTGTGCCGGTCCCGGCGGCAAGCGCCATACGCTTGCGATCTGCCGTCCGGGTGTAGAGCGCCGCCATGGCTGGCGTGAGCCAGCCTAACATCGCCATTAATTCGTGCTCAGTAGCGCCGTGTTCGGCCCAATGGTCGCCGCGCGCTTACACAGCGGCTTGGCGCCGCTTATGCCGTAACTGCGCGAACTCCAGCCCTTAGGCGGCATAGCGGGCGCATACTTCCTTTACTTTGCCTAAGCTCCTAGATGACCAACGAGTCAACATTTGCCGCTTAATGAGATATTATGTTGCTCCATTGGTAGTAACTGGATGCTAACTATGTTGCGGGACTGTTAGTTGACTTATAACGCAACCTCTCCGAAAATCGTGAGCGCACTGAAGGCTGGGCTTGTGGTCCACTCAACTGTGCGTCCGATTCGGAATCCCCAGCGGGCACTGTTGGTGACACCCGAGGTGGAGATGAAGTTGCGAGGGAAGGATCCCCAGTGCGAGCTCTCTTCGTTGGGAATGGCCGAGGTGATCGGGCCTTTTCTGGCAGGGCATTCACTGAGTGTCAGTCGGATTTGTGCAAAGCGGAAAGAACGCGTTGAACTTGAGCAGCTTGAAGGCCTCAATGAGACGTGGGGAATCTGCTACCGGCGGCCTAAGCCTGGTTGGCGGTTGTTTGGAAGGTTTTTAGTCAGAGACGTATTTATCGGACTTCGCCTTTACGACAGGCGAAATATCGGCTCGGACTACAAGTCGGTTGCAGATCAGATCGACGAAGACTGGAAACGAGTGCTGGGCACTCAGCCTTACATCCAGAGCGCTGACATCAGCGACTATTTATCGGGATCGCACTACGATGTGGACCAAAAAATGCAAATCTGAGAAGGACTACATCAGGGATTTTGATCGCTCCATGCTGCGATCGGCCTTTGTAAGTCTCTTCTGGAATGTCATGAAATCAAAGAATATCTCGCAGCAAGTGCTCGCGGATGGGATAGGTGTTCACAAATCCGCTCCATCGCGATGGTTTTCCGGGGGGCGGCCCAATTGGGAAGTGGACACGATTGCGGATATCGCCAGTGTGCTCGACCTTGATGTAGAGGTGAGGGCCGTAGATCGCTCAACCGGTGTTGTGTACAGCGTATCTGGACCTATAAGGCCCGTTGTTATCGCAACAACCTGCGCATCACCCTTCGCTCCAGTCGGGCAGCCGATGGTTTCGACCGCCAAACGGGAGGGGCTGATGCCGGCCGCTGCATGATGATAGAAAAGCGCCTCATTCCGCCGTTTGGCTGGGCAACATTCTGCGACGATATTCGATACGAAGAGGGCCACAAAGTATCTTTGATTGGTATCTATAATGGGACAATGCTCATTGGTGGTAGCTTTCCCGTTACATTACCAAAACTGGGTATCTCTGTTACCTATTTTGAATCTGTAGACGTCCTTCCTAAGGAATTGGAATTTCGCATAGTACTTCCCGGGGAAGACATTGAGACGGCCCTCTATCGGATACCTGTAAACATCAACGACCACGTTCCTGCTCAAAAGAGACCAGAGGCACCATACATTGTGATGAGTCCTCAGCTGATAATCTCACAAGTGGCGATAAAGCAGGATGGATTGGTTAGTGTGAGAGTCATCCGTGACGGAGAGCTGCTCAAAATCGGATCTCTCGTCGTAAAATCTATTGCGAACGCTTCGGTGCCGAACGGTTGCGGGGGCGGCAATAAATAGTCGAGGGAGATGGTGCGGGGGCCGCTTAAAATTCCATCGTAAAATCAAGCGCCTCATTTTTCCTCGTACCTTTGCGTAAGCCCTTTCGCTAAAGCCAGTTCGGCGAAGGCGGGCTGGTGATCGCGAGCTTCAGCTCGGCAAGCCACAATCCAAATACGTAAAGCAGTTTCCAGCGCTTTTGCTGCGCAGCGTTCGCGCCGTCTTGCGGAAAATACCTACAGTTGAATGCGAGCACTTCTTAACGCAGCCCGGGCAGAAATAGCGGCATGCAGTGAGGGAGAGCGCGATGGCATTGCTGATCTGGAACCAGGGAATGAGCGTCGGTGTTCGCGTCCTCGACGAGGACCACAAGAAGCTGATCGCGATGATCAACGAACTGCATGCCAGCATGATGGAAGGGCATAGCAACGAGATCGTCGGCGGCGTGTTGCGCCGTCTTGCCAACTACACGGTCGAGCATTTCCAGCGGGAAGAGAAGTTGTTTGCCTAAACCGGCTATCCCAACGCCGCGGCGCACAAGCGCGAGCACGAAAAGCTCAAATCCCAGGTGATGGCCGAGATCCAGAAATTCCAGGCGGGAACGGTGGGCCTTGGCATGGAGACGCTCAATTTCCTGCGCGATTGGCTGAAGCATCACATCCAGGAAAGCGACAAGGCCTACAGCGCACACCTGAATTCGCACGGCGTGACCTGACCACGACCTTACGATCCTGACGACAGGGAATGTCGGCCGAAGTTGACGTTTGGTTCAGCTCGCCCGCGTTGTCTTCCGACTGTATGCTGCACATACACTCCGGGAGATCCTCGCATGTCCGACGTCTTCATCGTTGCTTCCGCGCGTACGCCGATGGGCTCATTCCAGGGTGAGTTATCGGCACTCTCCGCGCCTCAACTCGGTGCTGCCGCCATTGCTGCGGCCATGGACCGGAGCGAGGTTTCTCCATCTGAGATTTCCGAGACCGTGATGGGCTGCGTGCTGCCCGCCGGAGTGGGGCAGGCGCCCGCCCGCCAGGCCGCCCGTCAGGCCGGCATCCCGGATGCGGTTCCGGCCACCACCATCAATAAGGTCTGCGGCTCGGGCATGAAGGCGATCATGGTGGCGGCCGACGGGCTGGCGCTGGGGCGGGGCAGCTTTGCCGTCGCCGGGGGGATGGAGAGCATGTCGAACGCCCCCTACCTCCTGCCCAAGGCGCGCGGCGGCTACCGGCTGGGCCATGGCGAGATCAAGGACCACATGTTCCTCGACGGGCTGGAGGACGCCTCCGAGCACCGCCTGATGGGCACCTACGCCGAGGATGCCGCCCGCCATTTCCAGTTCACCCGCCAGGACCAGGACGCTTATGCGACTGAATCGCTCCTCCGGGCCAAGCGGGCCCTGGCCGAAGGGGATTTCGAGGCCGAAATCGCTCCCGTCACCCCGGCGGGACGGCCCTCCGTGACCGTCGACGAGCCCCCGCGCAAGGCTGATCCGGCCAAAATTCCCCTTTTGAGACCCGCTTTCGCGCCGGATGGGACGGTTACGGCCGCCAATTCCTCCTCAATCTCGGACGGGGCGGCAGCCGTCATAATGGCAAATACGGATGGCC